>JANMFA010000527.1:0-5710 GCA_031377545.1 Hyphomicrobiales bacterium
GATGCCGTCCTGCGGCCTCCGCCATCGTCTCGCGGCCAAGCGCTTCGGCCCAGTCGGCGCTGTAGGGAGGCGGCAGTTCCGGCTCGTGGCCCAAAAGCTCCCGCCACACGCCCCTCAGCAGACCGAGACAATCACACCCGGCACCCTTGACGGAGGCCTGATGGACATAGGGCGTGCCAATCCAGGAGCGTGCGATGCCCACGATCCGCTCGCCACTCATGAGGTCAGCGCCCCGCCGTCCAGTCCGGCTTCTCCGGCGCGCGCATAGGCCATGATGAAGTCGTTGCCGGGAATATGGGGGAAGCCACGAAAATTCATAGCATTCGTGAAGCGGTCGCGGCAGGTATCGAAACGCTTGTCGCAGCCCACCGTCAGCACGATGGCGTCCCCCACCGCAAGGGCGGCAATGGTTGGGGCCCACAGCGCAATCGCCTCCTGCGCGCCGATCCGCGAATGGCTGAGCACCGGTACCGTGCGCCCGCTGTTGGCACCTGATGCAAACGCCACCGTTCCGCCGGTAAACGCGCCTGCTGCAAATCCCGGCAGCGCAGCAACGCAGAACGACGTTGCATCCGCCACGGCCACGATTGACGCGGTTGTCCGCCGCGTCGCAAGCGCCAGCGATGCACCACAACGGGCATCGCCGAAATCAGCCGAGCACAGCGCTTCATAGCGTCGCCCCCGCTCGCGGTCGAAGGCATGGGCGAGGCTTCGAACTTCAGCCGTGAATGCGTCTCCCCTGCGGCGGATGTCGCCGATCTGTCCGGCATCCAGCAACATGCGCCGGGAAACATCGCGCCAGTCGACCAACCAGGTCTCGATGGTCGCACCATCCCACAGACCACTGTCGATATCAGCCTCGCGGATGGCATCGGCCTGCAATGCGCCAGCCACCTCGCCGCCGCCGACTGCGAGGCCCAGAAGGCTTTCCGCCTCGGAAGCCTCGATGCCGCTCGCGGCCCTGAACGTGAACGCATCAAAGGCCAGGTCACGGTCATGGTCGGTAAAGCCAAAGCTTTGTCCGTCCCGCCGGATGGCCTTCCAGCATCGACACAAGGTGGTGGCGCCGGAGGCGAGCTCGGCGGCCAGCAACGCGGGTATGGTGCGCATGGAACCAATCCTGTCAGGGCGTGATCTCGATTAGCGGAATGGTGGGAATGTCCCCGGCCTCAAACGAAGCCATGTCGATCTCCAGCAGGTCCGTGTCGAACCGCACCGGCACATCGAACTCGAACCCGGCAGTCACCACCGCACCGTTCGCCGGAATGTTTCCCGCGGTGAAGGTGATCAGCCCGGTTGTGGCATCCACAGTGAAATGACTTCCCGCCGTCTTCACCTGCCCCGCCACGGCCACGAGCACTGTTCCTGCGACTGGTTTGGCAATGGGCCGCTGGTAGGGCGCAAAACCCGCGCCATAGGTCTTGACCAGCGCGAAGGTCGCACGCGATCCGGTACCCGACCCCAGCAACTGATCCGCCATCTGCGGCGCGGTCCCAGTCAGCGAGGACCGAAAGTCGGTGCGGTCCTTGAAGCGGAAGCCGTAGAGCCTGCCCCGCCGCTCCTCGAAGAAGCTGATGACATGCGACAGCGCTGCAAGCGAGCGCACGCCGTAGCCTGCATCATAGCGTCGACGCGCATTCGCCCAGCGGGCGTTGCGCTCCTCGCGGCCCGAACCCAGCGTCACGATGTCCGTGCGCCGTTCCGGCCCGCCCCTGCTGCGGATGCCGACCTCTGTCGGAAACCGCACCTCGTGAAATGATGGCATCGCTCACCCTCCTCACAATCCGCGCTGGCCACGCTGCACCGCGCGCGCCAGCGCCGACGAGACCTGCGCCTCGGAACGACGGAAGCTCTCCGCATCCGGCGTGTTGACGGTCATCGCAACGGACAATGGCCGGGCCGGTTGCGCAGCATTGCGCGAGGCAACAGGCGCAGCAGCACTTGCAACATCCGCAAGACCCGACAGCGAAGCGGGCGCGGCGAAGCCGACTCCGCCGGCAACGCCACCCGCAACACTGCTCACGAGTGTTGATCCCAGCGTCGAGGCCAGCGCTCCAAAGAGGCTCCTGCCTGCGGCCTGAATCGCCGTCTGCGCCAGCCGTTGCCCCACATTTTTCAGCACGTCATCGAGCTTGCGCCCCTCGACCTGACCGGCGAGAAGTGCCGACGTGATCGAAGCCCCCGCCTGCCGTGCCGCGCGATCAAGACGCAGGAAGGCTTCCGCACCGTCTTGGGCGCTTGCCAAAGTCTCATCCATCAGAAGACTCCTCATCGTCGGGAAACAGGGCGAGCAGCATGGCCAGACCTTGCCGGTCCAGCGACGGAAGCCGTGGCGACGCATGTGCCCTGGCCGCCGCCGCAAGTTCTGCCGGGGTCATGGACCAGAAGTGATCGGGAGAAAGCCGCAGGCGGCCGAGGCCGAACCGCATCGCCGCATCCCAGGGAAAGGGTTGCGGTTCAGCCGGTCCGGCCATCAGGCCACCTGCGGCGGCGGAGGGTGGGAGGGTTCCCCTCCGCCAAAGGTGACGGCAAGCAGCAGGGCGGCTGTTGTCGCCGCCTGTGCCAGCGCCGAAGCTGGAATCATCTGGCCCAGTTCCTTTGCAGTCATGGGCGAACCGGCTCCCGTGAACCCGGCCGCCAGCACCTCGCAGATCTCGCGCGCAGAAAGTCGACCGCCCTGCAACCGCTCCCCCAGCGCCCGCAATCCGTCCGCCCCCATCGCATCTTCGAGGCTGGCCAGGCTTCCCAGCGTCAGCCGCAGCGCGTGGGTGTGCCCGTCCAGTTCGAAGGGAATCTCACCCCTGTAGGGATTGGCCATTGGATCCTCCTCACAGTGCCGCGAAGGTCAGCGCACCGGCACTTTCGAGCGTCATCTCGAAAGTCACCTCGCCCTGGTGCTCACCGCGATAGTCGAGGCCGCTGATCTGGAAGGGTCCTTCGATCGTGCCGAAGTCCGGAATGATCACGCGCCAGTCGCGGATGATCCCGTCGAAGAATGTCTGCCGTGCCAGCAGGTCCGAGGCGCCGTCCTTGAACACCCCACCGCCCGTGATCGTCGCTTTCTTCGCTCCGGCTCCCGACAGCAGCTCGCGCCACCGCCCGGCGCTTTCCGCATGGGTGATATCAACCGCTTCGGCATCGAATGCGATGCGGCGAGAACGCAGTCCCGCCAGTGTGACGAAGGCACTGGTGTCATCGCGCACCTTCAGGAGCATGTCTTTTCCGCGCTGTGCAGCCATGGTGTCTGTCCTTGAGATAAGAGTTTGGTGGGCGAGCGGGTGTGTCAGACAACTTCCGTCACGGCCCGCAGCCGCATCATCACACGCCAGGTCTCGCCATCCTTCTGGACGACGGGCTCGACGCCAAGCAGCAGCAGATTGACCAACCGGTGCCCGGAAAGGGACGCCGGAACGGAAGCCAGTGAGACGGTCACTGCATCGGCGATCTGCAGCCCTTCGCCACTGCCATTGCCGCGACACCAGATGCCCAGAGCGAGGTCGGTCGCATGGCCATCCTCCGATGAGGTGCCGTTCTCCCGTGCAACCGCCGAGACGAAGGCGATATGCGGGAACGCCACATGCTTGGGTGGATCTGCGAAGATCTTGGTGTCACGCAGCAGAGCCACAACGCCGGGATCTGCCTGAAGCTGCGACCGGATTGCTTCCCGCAGCGCATGGATCGGCGACGTCATCGGACATCCTCCAGCAGCGACCTGTTGAGTTTCATTTGCCGATAGGGAGCGATCAGGCGGTCCACCTCCCCCACGACATCAGGGCGACGTTCACCGGCGCTGTCCGGTCCCCGCCCCTCGTAGGCAGCAGCAATCAGAAGCCGCATGGCCTGTCTCAACGGCTCCGGACACGCGGCGGAGGTCGTTCCATATCCTGCGACGACATCGATCTCGATGCCATTGCGGGCCCGCCCCGGATTGGGTGGAGCATTGACCGCAAGCACGGGCGGCTCGGTGCCAAGCTCAAGGCCGTAGAGCGTTGACGCAAGAACGGAGGAGAATCCCGCCGTATCCAGCAACCGCACGGCGGTGACGGTCATCACGGGCAGGACCGGAAGGCTCACACGGGCCTCCGCCGGCCATCGGTCCAGCACGATCCGCCAGGTCTGCGCCATGATGGCCCGGCCAGTCCGTGCTTCGATCCGCTCGCGCGCACCCTTGATCAGGGATGCAATCAGGCCATCATCATCACCATGATCCACCCTGAGCCAACGTTTGGCCTCGGCAAGACTGATGGGTTCCACTATGGGAAGATTCACAATAGTGCGTCGCATGGCTTGCCTCCGCCGCAAAAACCGGCGATTCCGGAACAGTTGGATATGAAGAGTTCATGGTGCTCACGAGCCAGACCCTGACCCGCGGCACCTGTGTGCTGGCCGCATGCCTGCTTTCCCCGTCTGCATGGGCACTGGGCGGAGAAGCCGCGTCGGAAGCCGGGAGCCGCCTTGAAGGCCGCACGGTCATGGTGCTGGGGTCGCGCGGCAGCGTCTGCAGCGGCACTGTCGTCGCTCCAACAATCATTCTCACGGCGGGCCACTGCGTTTCAGGCTCCGGCCAGTACGCCATCGCCTACCGGGAAACAGGCGGCAGCCCGACGCTTCAGGAAGTGCTGCAGGTGGCGCGCCACCCCGAGTTCAAGCCCGGCACCCGTGTCTCGATCGACATGGCGCTGGTGCGTCTCAAGCTTCCCCTGCCCTCGCGTTTCTCGGCGGTCGCTCTCGATGGCAATGCCGATGACGACGGTGTCGGATCACGCATGACCATCGCGGGATTCGGTCTGGCCCGCGAAGGCGATGAAAAGAGCGCGGGCACCTTGCGGTCCGCAACGGTCACCGTCCTGCCCCGCTTTTATCCCCGCTATTTCCGCCTTGGCCTTTCGGGCGGCGGGATTTCGGTCTGCAAGGGCGATTCCGGTGGTCCGGTCTTCAGCGACGGATTTGCAGGCATCACGCTTTCAGGCGTGATCTATGCATCCGAGCGCCAGCGCGGCGGCCGCCAGTGTGGCGACGTCGCGCAGGCCATCCGCGTTGCGCCACAACGGGCCTGGATCGACCGCATCATGGCGCAATGGGCGAAATAGCTTTACGACACCGCGAACTTCAGAAGCTTGAAGGCATCGAAATCCTGCACGCCGCCGCCGACGCGCTTCGTGGTGTAGAACAGCACATAGGGTTTGGCCGTATAGGGATCGCGCAGCACGCGGATACCCATCCGGTCGACGACAAGATAGCCACGCTTGAAGTCACCGAACGCAACCGAGAAGGTGCTGGCTCCAATGTTCGGCATGTCTTCCGATTCGACGATCGGGAAGTTCATGAACGACGCATTCTGGCCAAACGTGACCGGCGGCTGCCAGAGATAGTTGCCCTGGCTGTCCTTGAACTTGCGCACCATCGCCTGAGTGGACCGGCTCATCATGAAGGTGCCATTCTGGCGGTACGGTGCTTTGACGGAATAGGCGAGGTCGATCAGCACATCCGAGGGCGTCACAGCCGGGAAGGCTCCCGAGGCACCCGTCGCGAGATAGCCGATATTGCCCCAGCTCCAGCCGGACTGGGCCACGTTGGTATAGGTCAGGATACCCTTGGGCTTGTCGATGCCGTCACCGGCAATGAAGGCCTGGCCTTCCTTTTCGGCGAACACCGTTTCCACCTCGTCGGCGATCCATTGCTCGATGTCGATGGCCCCATCGTCAAGCAA
>JANMFA010000544.1:0-4686 GCA_031377545.1 Hyphomicrobiales bacterium
CGGACAGGCCGAGCCGCCAATGACGACACGCTGGAGGGAGGTGAGGCTGCCCTGCGTTGCCTCCAGATGCTGCAGCAGCCCAAGCCAGACCGTCGGCACCGCAGCCGTCACCGTGACCCCGTACCCGTTGAGAAGCTCCAGCAGGCTTGCGCCATCGAGCTTCGCGCCGGGCAGGACCAGACCAGCCCCTGCCATCGGGGCGGCAAAGGCGAAGGCCCAGCCGTTGGCGTGAAACAGCGGCACCACCGGCATGGCGACATCCATGGACCGGAGGCCGAGGTAGTCCCCGTTGTTGACCGCCATGGCATGCAGGACATTGGAGCGGTGGGAATAGAGCACGCCCTTGGGATTGCCCGTCGTGCCTGACGTGTAGGCCATCCCGCAGGCCGCATTCTCATCCACCGCAAGCCAGGTGAAATCGCCATCGGCTTCGGCGATCCAGGATTCGTAATCGACCGCGTTCCTCAGCGTGGTCGCGGGCATATGTGCGGCGTCGGTCAGCACGACAAAGCGCCCGATCGTGGGGATCTGGTCCTGAATCGCTTCCAGGATCGGCAGGAACGTCAGGTCCACAAGCATCAGCCTGTCTTCGGCGTGGTTGATGATCCAGGCGACCTGATCACGGAACAGGCGCGGATTGACCGTGTGATAGACGCATCCCGCGCCGGTGATGCCGTACCAGGCCTCCAGATGCCGCCAGGTGTTCCAGGCCAGCGTCGCCACGCGGTCGCCCGGCTTCAGGCCCTCCCGCACCAGGCGCTTGGCCAGGCGCAGCGCGCGCGTCCTGACCTGGGCATAGGTTGTATGGTGGACAGGGCCTTCGGTCGAACGGCTGATCACCGGACGCCCGGGGTGGTAGATCGCGGCGTGGTCGATAATGCGGTGAACGCGCAGTGGCCAGTCCTGCATCAAACCAAGCATGGGTACTCTTCCTCCAGGACGGCTGCATTTCCGTTTTCACCAATGATAGCCGTGAAAATTCCCGCTTCGCAACGATTGCATGGTGTTCATTTGCTCCTTACGAAGAAGCGGATAAACGGGATTGGTTGATGTCAGACGCGCTTACGCCAGAACGAATCTATTTCCGGTTCATCCGGCTGCATCAGCGGGTCTTCGCCGAGATGGGCCGGACCCTGAAGCCCACCGGACTCTCGATCCCCCAGTTTGACGTATTGTCGACACTGACCGAGCAGGAAGGACTGTCACAAAGCGATCTGGCGACACGGCTGTATGTGACCAAAGGCAATGTCTCGGGGCTCATCGACCGGCTCGTGGACACCGGCCTTGTGGAGCGCCGGAGTGCCCTGGGAGACCGGCGTTCCAATGCCGTGTTCCTGACTGACGCCGGTCGCAAGGCGGCGGAGGAAGGCATCCGCCTGCAGAGGGCCTTCGTGGCCGATACGCTGGGAAAGCTTTCACCGCCCGACCTCAAGGTGCTCGACGGCATCCTGACGCAATGGCGCGACGCTGTGCGAGTCCGCGTGAGCCAGCGGTGACCGGCGATGCCTGCCATGCATGATGATCCCCTGTTGCTGCCGGTCACGGCGCAGGCAGCGCTGCTGCGCACGGGAAAGCTTGCGGCGTCCGAACTGATGACATTGACGCTCCAGCGCATCGCGGCGGTGAATCCGGTGGTCAATGCGATTGTCCATCTCGATGCCGCCGCCGCCCTCGCGGCAGCGACCTTGGCCGACCAGCGCTTCGCCGACGGCACCGCCCGGCCGCTTGAGGGGCTGCCGATGACCGTCAAGGATGCGTTTGACGTGGCGGGAATGCCCTCGACCGGCGGAAGCCCTGTTTTGAAGGACCGCGTTCCGGCGGTCGATGCCGTCGCCGTGAAGCGTCTGCGTGACGCCGGGGCCATCATTATCGGCAAGACCAATGTTCCGGTCTTTTCCGGTGACTTCCAGAGCTTCAATCCGATGCACGGCGTGACCAGCAACCCCTGGAACACGCAATTCTCCGCCGGTGGCTCTTCCGGCGGAGCGGCGGCAGCTGTCGCCACCGGCATGAGCAGCTTCGAGATCGGATCCGATCAGGGCAGTTCGGTGCGCTGGCCTGCCGCCACCAACGGAATTCACGGCCTGAAGTCGAGCTGGGGCCTCGTATCGAGCTGGGGAATCATCCCGCCGCCACCGGAAAAACGCACGGAACGCAACACCGAGCTTGTCGTCGTCGGGCCGCTGACGCGCCATGCCGCCGATCTTGATTTTCTCCTGCCGATCCTCAGCGGGCCGCGCAATGCCTCCGTGCCGGGACCGGTTCTGCCTGCGCCCCGGAAAACGGACGCGAAGGGCCTTCGCGTCGCGGTCTGGCTGGACGAGGGTTTTGCGCCGGTCGATCAATCCGTATCGGACGGGGTCCGCTATGCCGCCGGTCTGCTGGCGGATCGAGGCGCGGTTGTCGATGACCGGGGCCGACCGGGGTTCCGGTTCGAGGAGGCCTACGAGATTTTCGCGCTGCTCAATCACTGGCTCGTCGGCTACGGACTGCCACCCAGAATCCGCGACAAGATTGCGGGGCAGGCCGGACAGTTTGCGCCGGGCGACCTGTCGCACAGGGCGCTGCAGGCACGCGGCATGCGCATGACGCCGGGCTTCTATCAGGAGATCGATGCGCGTCGAAAGCGGCTGATCCGCCAGTGGGCGGCGTTCTTTCAGCGCTTTGATGTCATTCTGTGCCCTCCCGCGCCGGTCTCGGCATTGCGCCACGACCATGAGCCCAACATCATGGCGCGAAGGCTGGATGTGAACGGCACGCCCGTGCCCTACCTCAATTTCCTGCACTGGGCGGCGCTGGCGGCCGGGGGCAACCTGCCTGCCACAGTTGCGCCTGCGGGCTTTACGCCCGACGGCATGCCGCGCGGCGTCCAGATCATCGGTCCGATGCTGGAAGACCGGACACCGATCGCAGTCTCGGCGATGCTTGAGGCCGCACAGGGCGGGTTCAGGGCACCGCCCATGGTCCTGGCAATCCGCTGATCCGGGCCCCATCGGCGCGGCTTTCCGCCGGTGTCACACTATTGCCTTGATTTTCGCGATCCGGTCGGGCTTCACGGCAGGCCCGAAATCGCGTAAAATCCTGCCTCAGGTCGAAAACAGGCAGAAGCAAACCGTATGCGTATTCCGACGAAGACTCTCAAATCCCTGATCCTTGCGGCCAGCGTGAGCTCCGGCGCATCTGCCATGATGTCGGGCGAAGCACACGCGCAGGCCTCCAATTGCCAGACTGATTTCCAGAAGGTCATGGCACCGCGCGAACAGCTGATGACGCGCATCAACGGCTTCCGCACCAAGAGGCCGACCCCCGGTCAGGCATGCACGACGCTTGGTCAGCTGGTCGCGGCAGACGGCAATGTGTTGAAGTGGATGACCGAAAACAAGGACTGGTGCCAGATTCCCGATGCGCTGCTTGAGCAGCTGCAGACCGCCAGCGGACAGGTCAGCCGGTCGCGCGGGCAGGCTTGCGCGGCCGCCAAGAACCAGGCCAATCAGATCGCCCGGGCCCGCGCGGCCCAGGCGCGTGCGCAGCAGGGCGGCGGCGGCCCTCCTGCCGTCGGCTCCAGCGTTCGCCTGCCGCAGGGCGCCTTGTGACGGACACGCCTGCAGCAGCTCCCGCTGATGCGCCACGTGGCAATCTCGTCGATCGTTTCGCCCCTGCGATCACACGGCCCTATCTGCGCATGGCGCGCATCGACCGGCCTATCGGCTGGTGGTTGCTTCTGCTGCCGTGCTGGTGGTCCTCGGCGCTGGCAGCGGCCTCTGCCGACCAGCGGCCGAACGTCCTCCACCTTCTGCTCCTCCTGATCGGTGCCATCGCCATGCGTGGCGCGGGTTCGACATGGAATGACATCGTGGACCGTGATCTTGACGGCAGCGTCGAGCGCACGCGCAACCGGCCCCTGCCCTCGGGACAGATCAGCATTCGCAACGCCACCCTGTTCGCGACCGGATTGTGCCTGATCGGACTGGCTGTTCTGCTGTCCTTCAACACTTTTGCGATTGTTCTGGGCTTCGCTTCGCTGCTGCCCGTCGCGGTCTATCCCTTCATGAAGCGGCTCACGGACTATCCGCAGGCCGTGCTGGGCCTGGCCTTCGCATGGGGCGGGCTGATGGGCTGGGCCTGTTTCACGGGGACACTGGGAGTGGCCCCGATCCTGCTCTACATCGGCGCGATTTTCTGGGTGATCGGCTACGACACGATTTACGCGATTCAGGATATCGAGGATGACGGCCTCGTCGGTATCCGGTCGACCGCGCGGAAATTCGGCGAGAAGGCTCCGGCCCTCATCGGCGGCTGTTATCTGGGAACCATGGGCCTGATCTCCGCGGCGCTGGTTGTGGCGGAGGCCGATTTTCCGTCATGGCTGGGACTTGTGGCCTTTGGGGCGCATCTCATCTGGCAGGTGAGCACGGTCGATATCGCCAATGGCTCGAGGGCGCTGATGCTGTTCAAGTCCAACCGCGATGCCGGGCTGCTGCTCTTTGCAGGCATCGTCATTGATTGTTTTACCTGAACCCTTCCGCAAAGGCTGCTGAAGCGCTACATATGGCTTGCGGGGCTGCCTGGTGCGCCAGGAGTCGTATTTCCCGGGGCCTTATCGATCCATCGGGAGCTGTCCCTGTCCGAGGCCGTGGTCTCGGGCATCACGGTGCCCACCTACTTATGTAGGTCTCCGGAATCGAT
>JANMFA010000552.1:0-17166 GCA_031377545.1 Hyphomicrobiales bacterium
GAGTTCGCGCGTCTCGGTGGAATCCACCGCAACACCTACCTCGACAGCCCGCGCCTCCTCGACGGCACGCTGCGACTGAAAGCAGAGCAGCGCCTGCGTTTCGCGGGGCAGATCACGGGTTGCGAGGGCTATGTCGAAAGCGCGGCAGTCGGCCTTATGGCGGGCCGTTTTGCAGCGGCCGAAAGGCTTGGACGTGCGCCGGAAGCACCGCCCGCAACCACAGCGATGGGTGCCCTGCTCAACCACATCACGGGCGGACATCTTTCGACGATCGATGCCGGGCCGAAGTCCTTCCAGCCCATGAACATTAATTTCGGCCTGTTTCAGCCGATTGAACTGTCCGGCAAGGGACCAGATGGCAAGCGCCTCAAGGGAAGCGACAAGGCGGCTGCCAAGAAGCGTGCGCTGACAGCAAGGGCCAAGGCCGATATGCTGACGTGGCGTGACGGAGGGATAACCATCGCGGCGGAATAGTTCAGCCTGTTTCTTCCTCGCGCCCGGCCCAAGTCATGGCCCTATAGTCGAAGCCGTGTTCGATGGTCGGCTTGACCACGCTGAAGAATGGCGAAATGTCGAAATCACGCGGCGTGAACAGGGAATGATGGCGGATATGGTGGATTTCCCGTGATCGGCGCGATTCTGCCTGATCCTCTTCGTCTTCGCGCACCTCAACCCGTGGCAGGACGGGGTAATTGACGGATTCGAAGGCCTGCGCGATCAATGTGGAACAGATAGCCCGTGTCGGTTCCCCTGAACCCAGCGCCAGCATCCTGCGCCGGAAACGCGTTGGCACCGGCGGTTGCGGCAGAAGATATCGGCACAGATCGACGACGTTCTTGACGTCATAGTCCTGACCTACCCGCATCACGGCATAATCGACGACCTTTTGCAGATCCTGCTCTGCGAGCGCCACCGGTCGACAGATGCGGGTGTGAGCCATGTCATGCCGTGAAAGAGGCGACGAGATCACGCCAAGGCCGAGTTCCGCTTCCACCAGCACATGCGGCTCGCCATCTGGCTCAGCCTTGTCGCTTAGCGGTCCGACATAGAGAGCGGCGTGAGACCAGGTCGATTGGGTAAGGTACTTGATCGCCGATGAGATACGGCTGTTGCCCTCCACCAGCAGAACATCTCCGGGGCGGATGGCATTGCGCAGCAGAGCGGGCCCATTGGTCGTTATAGGTTCAAATTTTGTCAGTGGTTTAGAAAGGAAGCTGGCCAGCCTCACCCCAATGCCGTCGAGGAGCCCGTTCATGCTGTCTTTTTCCCCATTCCCCTTCAACAATGCGCTGGAGCAGGGGGCAAGGCCAATCAAATCCCGGAGAGAAACTGGCAGGCCTTCACGCCGTCTTCTTCAGATCCACCACATTGTGCAGCTTGGTATCGGCAGTCTTGAGGAACTTGCCGATGTTGCGTGCGGCCTGGCGGATGCGCTGTTCGTTCTCAACGAGGGCAAGGCGCGCATCATTGTCGCCATGCTCGCCGAAGCCGATGCCCGGTGCCACCGCGACCTCGGCATTCTCCACCAGCAGTTTAGAAAATTCGAGGCTTCCGAGATGGCGGAAGGGTTCAGGGATCTTCACCCAGGCGAACATCGATGCTGACGGCGAAGGGATGTCCCAGCCTGCCTTGCCAAAGCTTTCCACCATCGCGTCGCGGCGCGTGCGATACACCGCGCGCATCTCGTGGATGCAGTCCTCCGGGCCGTTCAAGGCTGCTGCGGCGGCGACCTGGATCGGCGTGTAGGCACCGTAGTCCAGATAGCTCTTCACGCGACTGAGCGCCGCCAGAAGTGTATCGTTGCCGACTGCAAAGCCCATGCGCCAGCCAGCCATGGAGGATGTCTTCGACATGGATGTGAATTCCACAGCGACGTCCATCGCGCCATTGACCTGAAGCAGGGATGGAGGCGGGTTGTTGTCGTCGAAATAGACCTCGGCATAGGCGAGATCAGACAGCAGGATGATCTCATGCTTCTTCGCGAAGGCCACGAGATCCTTGTAGAAATCAAGGCTGGCGACCATCGCGGTCGGGTTGGACGGGTAGCAGACCACCAAGGCGATGGGCTTGGGCACGGAATGCATGATCGCGCGCTCTGCCGCCGGGAAAAAGTCCGGCGTCGGCTCGGCGGGAACGGAACGAATCACGCCGCCCGCCATCAGGAAGCCGAAGGCGTGGATGGGATAGGACGGGTTTGGCACCAGCACCACATCGCCCGGACCGGTGATGGCCTGCGCCATGTTGGCGAAACCTTCCTTGGAGCCAAGCGTGGCAACGACCTGTGTGTCGGGATTGAGCTTCACACCGAAACGGCGCGCGTAATAATTCGCCTGCGCGCGGCGAAGGCCGGGAATGCCCTTCGACGCGGAGTACCGGTCTGTGCGTGGCTTGCCGATGGTCTCGATCATCTTCTCGAGCACGTGCTTGGGAGCAGGCATGTCCGGATTGCCCATCCCCAGATCGATGATGTCCGCACCGTTTGCGCGCGCCTTCGCCTTGATCTTGTTGACCTGTTCGAAAACGTAGGGTGGCAGGCGGCGGATGCGGTGAAACTGGTTCATGGCTTGGTCTCTGAACGATCAATCATTGGCCTGTCGCGAGTTCTCGCGAATCTGGCGCAGGCGGTTGGGGTTGACGGGGAAGCTTTCCGGCGCTCCGGCGGCTGGACGCTCAGGCAAACCGGCACGCTGGGCACGGGGCGGAGCCGCCACGGATGGCAAGGGCCTTCCATAGGCACCAGTGGGCTGCCGACGACGGGCGTAACCTTCGCTCTGGTCGCGCTGCCGGTCCAGTTCCCCTTCAAGGCTCTGGACGGCTGCGACATTGCGCACGACGACCGGACGCTCAATTCCACCACGTCCGACCGGCACATAACTCAGTTCAGTCGTTCCACGCCGCGCAATCACGAAATCCTTGGGAGCGCCTGACGTTGTTGCCCAGCCGACCGTGGACGCGGCACCGCGCAGCGGATGATTCGCATCTGACGCCGAATTGCAGGCAGCGACAGCCAGCAGCGATCCGCCGGCGACAAGGCGCAGGATCTGTCGCGAAACCTGACCGGAAATGCGGTCACGTCCGAGAGATTGATTTGCTGATGGTGTCTGCATCTGTCTATGAAAGCCACAGCGTGTCATTGATTGGTCGCTCAACAAGGTAACAGAACCTTTAATACGGCATTCGTGAGAACGATAGGCCGAATGGGAGAGAAGGCCTTTGCGCAACAAGGATGGGAACAAACCTGTCATGCCAGCGGCAGAAACGGCACCGGGTGACAAAGGTCAAGCAGCGACACCGAAGATTGCCGTACAGGATCAGGCCCGCATGCACCATGAGCCGCACGCTGGATTTGATGCCGAGAAGCTGGCGATCAATGCTGCACGGCTGATGGAGGAAGCGGGCAAGATTGCTGCAGCCTATATCCGTCCGCGTGAAGCTGGCGAAAAGGCGCTCGCGCCCGCCAACGAAGCCAATGACATGGTCAAGACCCTTGGCAAGCTGGCCGAACACTGGATGTCGGACCCCACCCGTGCGCTCGAAGCGCAGAAGGCCATCACCACCAACATGATGGCGCTATGGGCCAACACGCTGCACAAGATGAACGGCGAAAACCCGCCACCGGTCGCCACGCCCGACGCCAAGGACAACCGCTTCAAGGATGGCGAATGGTCGGAGAACCCCTATTTCGACTTCCTGAAACAGGCGTATCTCGTCACCACGCGCTGGGCGGACGGTCTGGTCGAAAAGGCTGACGGTCTGGACGAGCAAACGCGCAACAAGGCCGGGTTCTATGTCAAGCAAATGGCAGGAGCGCTCTCTCCCTCCAATTTCGTGCCGACCAATCCTGAACTGCTGCGGACCACCTTGCAGGAAAATGGCGACAATCTGGTGCGCGGATTCCGCATGATGGCGGAGGATGTCGAGGCGGGGCACGGTGACCTCAAGATCCGCCAGTCAGGCACGGATGGCTTCGAAGTTGGCGTCAACATGGCGACGACACCGGGCAAGGTGGTCTTCCGCAACCACTTGATCGAACTGCTCCAGTACAATCCCTCCACGGAAGCCGTGCTGAAAACGCCGCTGGTGATCGTGCCGCCGTGGATCAACAAATTCTACATTCTCGATCTCAATGCCGAGAAAAGCTTCATCAAATGGTGCGTTGAACAGGGTGTGACAGTGTTTGTCATTTCCTGGGTAAACCCCGACGAACGGCATGCGAAAGCCGATTTTGAAACCTACATGCGCGACGGCATTCTGGCCGCACTGGATGTGGCGCAGGAGATCACCGGCGAGCCGAAGGCGCACACCATCGGCTATTGCGTGGGCGGCACCATGCTGGCCGTGACGCTGGCGTGGCTTGCCGCCAAGGGGCAGGACCGTGTGGCCTCGACCACGTTCCTGACCACGCAGGTCGACTTCACCCATGCTGGCGATCTCAAGATTTTTGCGGATGAAGAGCAGATCGCCGCAGTGGAAGAGGCCATGCAGAAGCTCGGGTATCTGCCGGGGTCACGCATGGCTTCGGCATTCAACATGCTGCGCCCGCTGGACCTCATCTGGCCCTACGTCGTGAACACCTATCTCAAGGGCAAGGAGCCTGCGGCGTTCGATCTCCTCTACTGGAACTCGGATTCGACTCGCATGCCGGAAGCCAATCACCGTTTCTACCTGCGCAACTGCTACCTCGACAACAGGCTCAGCCAGGGAACGATGGAAGTCGCGGGTGAGACACTCGACCTCCACAAGGTGATGACGCCGATCTACAATCTGGCAGCGAAGGAAGACCACATCGCGCCTGCCCGTTCGGTGTTCGTCGGGTCAAAGTTCTTCGGCGGACCCGTCCGATATGTGATGGGCGGATCGGGCCATATCGCGGGCGTGGTCAATCCTGCGGCGAAGGGCAAGTATCAGTTCTGGACCGGTGGACCGGTCAAAGGCGAGTTCGAGGACTGGCTGGCAACCGCCAAGGAAACGCCGGGGTCGTGGTGGCTGGACTGGATCGTCTGGCTGCGGGAACAGGCACCTGGAGAAACAAAGGCGCGGGTGCCGGGTTCGAAGACGCACGAGCCGCTAGGCGATGCTCCAGGCGAATATGTGAAGGTGCGCGCCTAGGTCTATTGTGCCCGGAGTTGCGCCATTGCCTGCCGGAAATGGCGGGAGATGCCATCACGCTGGCAATGGCGACCGCCGTCCACCTGTTTCTTCCCCCTGATCCAGACACAATCGACGGCGCGATGGGTCGCGAATATCCAGGAGTCGAGCATCTGATCGGCGGCCATCCCCGCCATGCCGGGATTGTCCATATCCAGTGACAGAAGGTCGGCGGATGCGCCGATAGACAGGCCTGCAGCACCAGATCCCAGGGCCTGCCCGCCACCTGCCAGTGCCCTGTCGAACAGGGCACGGCCCGACGAACCGCCCGCTCCCGCCAGCACGTTGCGTGCCCTGTCTTGCAGGCGCTGCGAGTATTCGAGCTGGCGCAGTTCATCTGCGACGCCGATCAGTACATTTGAATCCGTGCCAACGCCGAACCTGCCTGCCGCGGCAAGAAACTCCCGCCCGCGGAAGATGCCGTCGCCCAGGTTCGCCTCCGTCACCGGGCAAAGACCGACCACAGCACCGGTGCGGGCGACGCCAGCGAGCTCATGGTCATCAAGGTGGGTCGCGTGAATGAGGCACCAGCGGGCACTGACGTCCGCGTTGTCGAGCAGCCATTGCACGGGTCTCGTACCACTCCAGGCCAGACAATCCTCGACCTCCTTTACCTGTTCCGCGACGTGAATATGCAAAGGTGACTGCGGCCTCAGTGCCTGCAGCCAGATAAGCTCATCCGGAGTTACCGCCCGCAGACTGTGCGGGGCGACACCCAGAATTGCGCCGTTCAGACCGTTCAAGAGCCTCGCTGAGGCTTCCATCAAGCGAGCGAAACTGTCACGGCTGTTGATGAAACGACGCTGGCGTTCGTTGGGCGCGACGCCGCCGAAATTCGCATGGGCATAGAACACGGGCAGCAAGGTCAGGTTTATCCCGGTGTCGGTCGCAGCAGCAGCGATTCCCGACGCCAGTTCCGCAATGTCGCCATAGGCAGACCCGTCCGGCTGATGATGCAGATAGTGAAATTCGCCAACCCGCGTGAAACCACCCTCCAGCATCTCGACATAGGCCTGCGCAGCGATGGCCTGGTGCTGCTCCGGCGTCATCGTCAGGGCGAACCGGTACATGAGCTCGCGCCATGTCCAGAAGCTGTCGGTGCTTTCACCGCGTGTCTCACCCAATCCGGCCATGCCACGCTGAAAAGCGTGGCTGTGAAGATTCGCCATTCCAGGGACAATGACGCCATGGCGCTCGTCGTCGGGCATTGCGGGAGCATCTGCCACGAGGCTGATGATGCGCCCTTCCCTCACGCCAATGCGCACATCGCGCTGCCAGCCTTGGGCGGTCAGGGCCTGATCGGCATGGATCACGGTCATCGTTTCCCCCGCAATGGCGCTTGACGATCCTGCCAAGCTCCCATCATCTCGCTCATACATGGCGATCAGCACAAGAGCATCAGGGGATCACAGCCGGTGACCGGGGCAGAGAATGGTCCGGGCAAAGGCGTTCGCCTGTGGAGAAACGCCCGGCTGGCCACGCTGGCGGGAGCCCTTCCAGGCCTCGGTATCGTCGAGAACGGTGCCATTGCGGCCAGAGACGGCAGGATCATCTTCGCCGGACCCGAATCGGAATTACCAGGCGATATCCGTTCCATTGCAGACACCACGGATTGCGAGGGGCGCTGGATCACGCCGGGATTGATCGATTGCCATACTCATCTGGTGCATGCCGGAAACCGTGCGCGCGAGTTCGAGTTGCGGCTCGAAGGCGCAAGCTATGAAGACATTGCGCGGGCCGGCGGCGGCATCGTTTCATCCGTTAAGGCGCTGAGGGCGGCAGACCTCGAAAGACTGGTGGCCCAAAGCCTGCCCCGGCTCAACGCCTTGATGGCTGAAGGCGTCACCACTGTTGAAATCAAGTCCGGCTACGGTCTCGATCTGGCGAACGAGCGCAAGTCGCTCCTGGCCGCGCGGCGCCTGAGCGAGATGTGCCCGGTTTCGATCCGCACCACCTTTCTGGGTGCCCATGCCCTGCCGCCGGAGGCCAACGGCGACAAGGACGCCTTTGTTGCGGTCGTGATCGACCAGATACTGCCAGTGCTGGCGTCTGAAGGCCTGATTGATGCGGTGGATGCGTTCTGCGAAGGCATCGCTTTCTCCCCCGCGCAGACCGTCCGTGTATTCAAGGCCGCGCAGGCGCTCGGGTTGCCTGTGAAACTCCATGCTGACCAGCTGTCCAATCTTGGCGGCGCGGCATTGGCGGCGCGGTTTGGCGCATTGTCTGCAGACCATCTCGAACACACGGATGACGCGGGCGCCGCTGCCATGGCGCACTCCGGAACCGTTGCCGTCATTCTGCCGGGCGCGTACTATTTCATTCGCGAAACACAGAAGCCTCCCGTTGACCTGTTCCGCAAGCTTGGGGTCGCCATGGCCGTCGCCACGGATTGCAATCCCGGCACATCACCGCTGACATCGCTCTTGCTCACGATGAACATGGCAGCGACATTGTTCCGCATGACGGTGGATGAATGCATCGCAGGTGTGACGCGGGAGGCGGCGCGGGCGCTCGGGCTTCAGGATCAGACAGGCATGCTGGAAGCTGGCAAATCGGCTGATATGGCAATCTGGGATATCGAGAGCCCTGCGGAGCTTGTCTATCGCATGGGCTTCAATCCGCTCCACAGGCGAATCTGGCGGGGCGTGGGATGATGCGGGAGTCCGTTCTGCTGATACCGGGAGAAGCAGCCCTTGGCCTGTGGCGCAAGGTCCACGAAGGCGCGTCACTCGTCCTTCAACCAGGTTTCTGGAGCGTGATCGAGGCGAGCCACGCCATCCTGCTGCGCGCCGCACGCGGCAATGACGCGATCTACGGCGTCAACACCGGCTTCGGGAAACTGGCCAGCGTACGCATTCCGACGGAAAAGCTGAAACAATTGCAGGTCAATATCGTGCGGTCCCATTGCGCAGGCGTGGGTGAGCCCCTGCCCGCGCCCGTCGTGCGGCTGCTGCTTGGCCTGAAGGCGGCAAGCCTTGCGCAAGGCGCATCCGGTGTGCAGTCGGCGGTCATCCGACTGCTGCTTGCGATGCTCGAAAGGGACGTTCTGCCGGTCATCCCATCGCAGGGATCGGTGGGTGCCTCGGGTGATCTGGCACCACTCGCGCATATGGCAGCCGTGCTGATCGGCGAAGGCGAGGCTGTATCTGGCGGCCAGCGGATGGATGGAGGCGCGGCCCTGAAGGCGGCTGGCCTTGGGCCTGTGGAGCTTGGCCCCAAGGAAGGACTGGCGCTGCTGAACGGCACGCAGGTTTCAACCGCGCTGGCCCTGTATGGCCTGTTCGCACTGGAGCGCTGCTTTGGGGCGGCCCTGATCACGGGTGCCCTCTCGACCGACGCGATTGCGGGCTCCGACACGCCGTTCCATGATGGCATTCACCGGCTGCGGCGACACAAGGGCCAGATCGCCGTGGGCAAGACGCTGCGCGCGCTGATGGACAACAGCATGATCCGCCGCTCGCATCTGGCGGATGATCCGCGCGTGCAGGACCCTTATTCCATCCGCTGCCAGCCGCAGGTGATGGGAGCAGCCTTGCAGGTCATGCAGGACGCGGCGCGGATGCTGCGCGATGAGACCAATGCCGTGACCGACAACCCGCTGGTCATCGTTGAAACCGGTGAGATCCTTTCCGGCGGCAATTTCCACGCGGAGCCGGTGGCGTTCGCCGCCGACATGCTGGCGCTTGCAGCAACGGAAGTCGGCAACATCACGCAGCGCCGTTGTGCCATGCTGGTGGACCCGGTGCTGTCGGGTCTGCCAGCGTTTCTGGCACGGGAGCCGGGCCTCAATTCCGGGTTCATGATTGCGGAAGTGACAAGTGCGGCACTGGCCTCCGAAAACCGGCAGCGCGCCACGCCCGCCGTGATCGACACCATCCCGACGTCCGCCAATCAGGAGGATCATGTCTCCATGGCAACCCACGGTGCGCGGCGTCTGGGTCCGATGGCCGACAACCTGTCGCGGATTGTTGGCATCGAGGCGCTGATGGCGGCGCAAGGCGTCGACATGCGCGCACCGCTGGCGACGAGCCCGAGGTTGCAGCAGGCTCTGGCCGCGATCCGTGCAGTCGCGCTGCCGGTGGGCGACGACCGGATCATGTCCGGCGACATGGAAGCGGCCTCAGCGCTGGTGCGCAGCGGCGCGCTCGGCGCGGCGCAATCTGATCTTCTCGAGGCGCTTCTGGTGGAATGACGATGGAAACCTTCACGCTCACCCAGGGAGAAAGCCCGCTGCTGCTTTCGATGCCGCATCCCGGAACCGAATTGCCAGATGGGGTTGCAGCGACTTTGAATGAACGCGGACGCGCGATGGAGGACACGGACTGGCATATGCGCGAGCTCTACGCCTTTGCCGAGGAGCGCTGGAATCCATCCGTCATCGAAGCAAAACTGTCGCGCTATGTCATTGATCTCAATCGCGATCCTTCTGGCGTTTCGCTCTATCCTGGGCAGGCTACAACGGAGCTGGTACCGACCTGTACGTTCGATGGTGCGCCAATCTGGCGGACATTGCCCGATGTGGCTGAGATCGAGCGGCGTCGGCGGCTTTATTTCGCTCCCTATCATAAGGCGCTCAACAGCGAGATCGCGCGCATCAAAGCCAGGCATGGCTTCTGCCTTCTCTTCGATTGCCACTCCATCAAGTCGGAGATCCCTCGATTGTTCCCCGGAACACTGCCGTTGATGAACCTTGGCACCAACAGCGGTGCCTCCGCCGCCCTTGAAGTGCAGACTGCTGCCGAGCGTGCCATGGTCCAAAGCGGAGTGCCGTTCGTCTGCAATGGTCGCTTCAAGGGTGGCTGGATCACGCGTCACTATGGTCAGCCGGACAAGGGTGTGCATGGGCTGCAGATGGAGCTTGGACTGAAGGGCTATCTCGAGACCGAAGACCCGCCATGGCGCTTTTCGCCAGGCATCGCCAAACCGTTGCAGGACGCCCTATCGAGCCTGATCGATGCCGCGCTTGGCGCAGCGTCACACCTTTGCAGGAGCTGACATGAGACGCATCGACAACAGCCGGAACATCCGCGCGGCCCGTGGCACCACCATCTCTGCCAAGAGCTGGCTGACCGAAGCTCCCCTGCGCATGCTGATGAACAACCTCGATCCTGACGTGGCAGAGAACCCCGCCGAACTCGTGGTTTATGGCGGCATCGGGCGCGCGGCGCGCGATTGGGACAGCTTCGACCGCATCGTCGCCTCGCTGCGCAAGCTGGAGATGGACGAGACGCTGCTGGTGCAATCGGGCAAGCCAGTCGGCGTGTTCCGGACGCATGCGGATGCTCCGCGCGTGCTGATCGCCAATTCCAATCTCGTGCCGCGCTGGGCGACCTGGGAGCACTTCAACGAACTCGATAAAAAGGGCCTTATGATGTACGGCCAGATGACGGCGGGCTCGTGGATCTACATCGGCACGCAGGGCATCGTGCAGGGCACCTACGAAACCTTCGTGGAGATGGGCCGCCAGCATTACAACGGCGATCTCTCCGGCAAATGGATTCTCACGGCCGGCCTTGGCGGCATGGGCGGTGCCCAGACGCTGGCAGCAACCATGGCTGGGGCCTCGTGTCTTGCCATCGAATGCCGACCATCGAGCATCGAATTCCGGCTGCGCACAAAATATGTCGATGTGCAGGCAAAGGATCTGAACGAGGCGCTGGCGATCATAGCCAGATCCTGCGCCGAGAAGAAGCCGATTTCCGTGGCGCTTCTGGGCAATGCGGCCGAGATTCTGCCAGAACTCGTGAAGCGTGGCGTGAAGCCGGATTGCGTCACCGACCAGACTTCGGCGCATGATCCCGTGAACGGCTACCTGCCCAAGGGCTGGACACTGGCGCAATGGGAAGACATGCGCCAGCGCGATCCAAAGGCCATGGCGGCTGCGGCCAAGAAATCCATGGCTGGTCACGTGCGTGCGATGCTCGATTTCCAGAAGATGGGTGTGCCGGTCGTCGACTACGGCAACAATATCCGCCAGATGGCGCTGGAGGAAGGCGTGGCAAATGCCTTTGATTTCCCCGGCTTTGTCCCGGCCTATATCCGCCCACTGTTCTGCCGCGGCATTGGCCCGTTCCGCTGGTGTGCGCTCTCTGGCGATCCGGAAGACATCTACCGTACCGACGCCAAGGTGAAAGAGCTGCTGCCGGACAACAAGCACCTGCACAACTGGCTCGACATGGCACGACAGCGGATCAGCTTTCAGGGCCTGCCGGCACGCATTTGCTGGGTTGGCCTTGGCGACCGGCACCGCCTTGGCCTTGCGTTCAACCAGATGGTGGCCAGCGGCGAACTGAAGGCCCCCATCGTCATCGGCCGCGACCACCTCGATTCAGGATCGGTCGCCTCTCCCAACCGCGAGACAGAGGCGATGCGCGATGGCTCGGATGCCGTCTCCGACTGGCCGCTGCTGAACGCGCTGCTCAACACGGCCTCCGGAGCGACTTGGGTGTCACTGCATCACGGCGGCGGAGTTGGCATGGGTTTCTCGCAGCATTCCGGCATGGTCATCTGCTGCGACGGCACGGAGGATGCTGCACGACGGGTGGAGCGGGTGCTGTGGAATGATCCGGCGACCGGCGTGATGCGCCACGCGGATGCAGGATACGAGAGCGCGATGGAATGCGCACGGGAGAATAGGCTCAATTTGCCGGGGATACTGGGGTGAGCGTGTCTCCTTTCTCCCGGCTCTTGACGGGGCGAAAGGATGTTCCTCAATCGATATCGTCGACCTGCACCTTGCCGCCGCTGACCTTCTGGGCGAGTGCCGCCTCCATGAACGGATCGAGATCACCGTCCAGCACGTCACTGGGGGTCATCGACGTCACGCCCGTGCGCAGATCCTTCACCTGCTGATACGGTTGCAAGACATAGGAACGGATCTGGTGGCCCCAGCCCACGTCCGTCTTGGCGGCCTGTTCGGCGGCAGCGGCCTCTTCGCGCTTGCGCAGTTCGACTTCGTAGAGCTTCGCGCGCAGCATCTTCCACGCGGTCTCGCGGTTCTGGTGTTGCGAGCGCTGGCCTTCAGAGACAACCTGGATTTTCGTGGGCTTGTGGATCAGTCGTACGGCGGATTCCACCTTGTTCACGTGCTGGCCACCCGCACCGCCGGAGCGCATCGTCTGCGTCTCCACATCGGCAGGATTGATATCGATCTGGATCGAGTCATCGACGACGGGATAGACCGTGACGCTGGCAAAGCTGGTGTGGCGCCGGGCGTTGGAATCATAGGGTGAAATGCGCACCAGCCGGTGTACGCCTGATTCTGTCTTCAGCCAGCCGAAGGCATTGCGGCCCTTGACTTGAATGGTGGCACCCTTGATGCCTGCTTCCTCGCCGTCGGCGAGGTCCATCAGTTCCACCTTGAAGCCGCGCCGCTCGGCCCAGCGCGTGTACATGCGATAGAGCATGTTGGCCCAGTCCTGGCTCTCTGTACCGCCGGCGCCCGAATGAACTTCCAGGAACGTGTCGCTGGCATCGGCCTCGCCCGACAGAAGCGCCTCGATCTGCTGCGTCTGGGCATCTTTTTCCAGCCGCCGGAGCATGGCTTCGCCCTCTTGCGAGGTCGCCTCGTCACCTTCGGCATCGCCAAGTTCAATCAGCGTCGAGGCATCTTCCACCTCGCGCTCCAGCTTCTGGATGCCGTTCAGCCGCGTTTCAATGTCAGTGCGTTCGCGCATCACCTTCTGGGCGGCCGCGGGATCGTTCCACAGATCAGCGCTTTCAGCCTGCGCGTTCAGTTCAAGCAGGCGGCGTGTTGAAGCATCCCAGTCAAAGATGCCTCCTCAGCAGGCCAACGGACTGCTTGATTGAATCGACGAGAGCCTGATGCTCGGCGCGCATGGTTGTTCCCAACTGTGTCGAAAGGGTCGGACTACCGACCGATGTCATGGAGGCGCTCTAGCCTGCGCCCGCCGCGTTTGCAATTGCCGGAAGGCCCAGCCGCGAATTCAGTACAAGCCGCCCGTGCCCGACGTCACCGCTCCCGCCCCGCCTCGCGCAGGCGCATTCGGGTTCACGAATGTATCGGGCGGACCAGTGCCGGGCTTGAAAGCTTCGAGAATAGCGTCTTCACCCGGCCCAACGCGGGTGCCTGTACCGCGGCTGACGCGGACCAGCTTCATCTGGGAAGGGACACGGAACTTCACATCCGGCTTGTCCTTCAGTGCGCCAATCATGAAGTCGCGAAACACCGGAGCGGCATACTGACCCGCGGTCGCGGAATCACCCAATGACTTTGGCTTGTCGAAGCCCATGAACACGCCGACGGCCAGGTCGGCGGAATAGCCCACGAACCAGACATCCTTGGCCTCGTTGGTCGTGCCGGTCTTGCCTGCCAGCGTCTTGCCAACAGACTTGACGACGGTTGCGGTGCCGCGCTGCACGACGCCTTCCATCATGGATGTGATCTGGTAGGCCGACATCGGATCAATCACGCGCTCGCGCTTGTCCTGCAAACGCGGCTCGTCCTGGGTCGACCATTTCTCGGCCTGGCAACCCGTGCATGCCCGCTCGTCATGCCGGTAGATCGTTGCGCCGTAGCGGTCCTGGATGCGGTCAATCATCGTCGGTTTGATGCGGCGTCCGCCATTGGCCAGCATGCCATAGGCTGCGGTGAGGCGCAGAACCGTGGTTTCACCGGCGCCCAGCGACATCGACAACACCGGAAGCATGTCATCATAGATACCGAAGCGCTTTGAATATTCTGCGATCAGCGGCATTCCGACATCCCGTGCAAGACGGATGGTCATCAGGTTACGGGATTGCTCGATGCCGTAGCGAAGCGTGCGCGGACCAGCAAAGTCACCGCCGTAGTTTTCCGGCTTCCAGACGCCCAGCGTACCGCCCTGATCAATTTCAATCGCCTCATCGACAACGATCGATGACGGCGTGTAGCCATTATCCAGCGCGGTGGCATAGACGAAGGGCTTGAACGACGAGCCCGGCTGGCGGAGCGCCTGTGTCGCGCGGTTAAACTCGGACTGGTCGAACGAAAAGCCACCCACCATCGCCAGAATACGCCCGGTGTGGGGATCAAGCACCACCATAGCGCCGGAAATCTCGGGCATCTGGCGCAGGCGATACATGCCCTGCTTGTCCGTCGGCTCGGCGTAGATCACGTCACCCGCCGTCATGATCTGCGTGAGGCGACGCCGGGTCCAGCGGGCACCATCGACGGGAATAAAGCCTGTGACGCGTTCGCGCTCAATCTGCCCACCGGGCAAACGCCGCGGCTGGATGCCGATGCGGGCCTGCTGATCGTTGACATCGAGAACGACGGCGACGCGCCATGGCTGGACATCGTTGTAAAGAGGTTCGGCGGCCAGCGCAGCTCCCCAGTCGCCTGACGGAACAATCTTCTTCTCGGTGGTGCGCCATCCGCGCGCTTCGTCGAAGCGCACCAGGCCATCCATCAGCGCCTTGCGGGCCATCACCTGGAGGCGAGGATCCAGCGTCGTGCGCACCGAAAGGCCGCCTTCATACAGCTTTTTGGACCCATAGCGCTCGGCCAGTTCCTTGCGCACTTCTTCGGCAAAATAGCCCGAGTTCAGCAGGTTGGCCGATACGGCGCGCAGATTGACGATCAGCGGCTCAGCCTTTGCCTTGTCGGCATCGGCACGGGTCACGAAACCGTTGTCCACCATCCGCTCGATCACCCAGTTGCGGCGGGTAATGCCGGCATCGCGCTTCTCGATCGGGTGATAGTTGTTGGGTGCCTTGGGCAGGGCAGCCATGTAGGCCACTTCCGCAAGCGTCAGTTCATGCACCGACTTGCCAAAATAGTTCAGCGCGGTCGCGGCGACGCCGTAATTGCCAAGACCCATATAGATCTCGTTGAGGTAGAGCTCGAGAATCCTGTCCTTGGTGAAGCTCGCCTCGATGCGCATGGCGATCAGCGCTTCGCGAATCTTGCGCTCGTAGGAGCGCTCGTTGGTCAGCAGGAAGTTTTTGGCAACCTGCTGCGTGATTGTCGACGCGCCTTGCTGGCGGGCACCGGGATTGCGCGCGAAAACCATGACCGCGCGGGCAATGCCCTCGGGATCGAGACCATTGTGCTTGTAGAAATTCTTGTCTTCGGCCGACAGGAACGCCGTGATCAGATGACGTGGAATCGCCTGGATCGGCAGATAAAGGCGCCGCTGCGTGGCATATTCGGCCAGCAATCCGCCGTCGCCTGCGTGAACGCGCGTCATCACAGGCGGCTCGTAGTTCTGCAACTGGGCATGGTCGGGCAAGTCCTGCGAGAACTTCCAGATCACATAGGCAAGGCCGACAGCACCGATCAGGCCAAAAAGCGTGACCAGTGCAAACACCATTGCGAAGAAACGGAAGATCAGGCGCATAGACCCGGACCTTTCTGCATTTTGGTCATCGCCAATCCTGTGGGACGGCAGACCATTCCAAGATCATCACTGCACGGCAGATATGCAAACAGGCCTGATGCAACGGACCTCCATATAGGTGAAATTGAGCAGGACGCCAGTACGAAGCTCCGCCAAGCAAGGCGTTTTTCGCAAAACTGTGGCTTCCATGCGGCACCATGTGTCGGCCTCATGGCTTTTCCCGATCTTTTGTGATGCGTTCGGCAAGAAAGCGCTCGATAGCTTCCGCGGTGGCGTCCGCCGTCGCACGTCGCCACTCATCGGTTTGCATGAGCTTTGCGTCCTCGACCGTCGTGAGATAGCCGAGCTCCAGCAGGACCGAGGGGACATCGGGAGCTTTCAAGACCCGGAAAGCCGCTCCGCGCAGCGCATTCTTGTGCATCCGGGTGGCGCGGGGCAATGTGCTGACCAGCTGCCGGGCGAACTGATTGGAAAATCCGCGCGATTCACGTCGCGCGAGGTCAAAAAGGATGTCCGTCACCTCGTCCTGATCGTCCCGCAGCTCGATGCCGGCGGCAAGATCGGCCCGGTTCTCCTTGTCAGCCAAGCGGGCCGAGCGTTCATCCGTCGCGCGGTCGGAGAGGACATAGACGCTGGCCCCGCGCACATCGGCTTCATCCGCCAGCGCGTCGGCGTGGAGCGAAATGAACAGAGAGGCCTTCGCCTGCCGCGCAATCCTGACGCGGTCGCGCAGTGGAACGAAGGTATCCGCCGCGCGCGTCAAGAGAACGCGCGCCTTGCCGCCGGCTTCCAAGCGCTCCTTCAGCGCCAGACTGAACTGCAGGACGATCGCCTTCTCAAGCTCTCCCGCAGGCCCGCTCGCCCCCGTGTCAATGCCCCCGTGGCCGGGATCGAGGACAACCATCGGCAATTCAGCAGGGTCGGAGCGGCCCTTGTCTGTATTGCCTGTGATCACATCGTCGGAAACCGGCCTCGCAAGGGCATTGAAGACCTCGGGTGTGGCTTGCGTCAGCTGGATGATGAGGCGGGAACCGCCGCCAGGAAGCGGAATGAAGCGCTGCTCCGCCACATGCGCCGGTTTGCCCAGATCCAGTACAATCCTGCCCTGCCCGCGCATGAATGCCCCGAAACGCACTTCGCGCACGAGACCATCGCGATCGGTGATCCTGACGGCGGGGGCATGGAAGCGGGTGCCCTGAAAATCGAGAAGCAGGCGCTGCGGGTCCAGCATGGCGGACAGCTGCGCGCGGATTTCATGCGAAATATCAATGACCAGGCTTGCCGTATCGGCGTGTTGCTGCAGGCTGATCTGGGTAACAACCGGCCCCGTCGCCAGGGGTTGCGGCCTGACCCTGGTCTGGGCAACACCAGCTGTGAGGGCGCAAAGCCACAGCAGTCCAGCACCAAGGACTGTCAGCACCAGCGATCGGGCTAAGGCGCGAAACACATGGAACTCCGAACCGGTGGAACGCACGGGTTTCACAAACCCGCATGCCTTCGGATGCCCAAAGATGGTTACTGGAGCTTTGTGATGCCACGCCGACGAATTGCGCGCCTGGTGGAATTTGAACACTTGCCAAATGACCTGTCGTGACTCTAGAGAGAGTGTGTCGTCTTGGACACACGCTTGAGTCGAATTTCTTTCAAACGTGTCCGTCACAGCCTCCGCATTCATTCG
>JANMFA010000613.1:0-3998 GCA_031377545.1 Hyphomicrobiales bacterium
CAGTTCGACCACACCAAGCCCTTCGCCATCGGCTCGGTCCATACATTTCATGATTCCGAGATTCTCGAGCCAATTCCGGTTGGTGCGACGGTGCGCATTTCCGCCGAGGCCATCGACAAGTTCGTCAAGCGCGAGCGGCGCTATGTCCGGCACCTTGTCAAGGTGGAAGACGTCGCCAGCGGTGTCCTCTATTTCCGGGAAACGCGGGACATTCTCTCGCTGTAGCGCGATCAGGGCGCAGCTTCTGCGGTGCAGCCGAAACGGCGCCTAATGCACCGCCTCGATTGCCAGGGCGATTCCCTGGCCGCCGCCGATGCACATTGTGCAGAGGGCCCGTTTGCCGCCTGTGCGCTGCAATTCGTACATCGCCTTCACCAGGATGATCGCACCGGTCGCGCCAACAGGATGCCCGAGCGCGATAGCGCCACCATTCGGATTGGTGCGGGAGTCTGACAGGCCAAGCTCCTTCGCCACGGCGCAGGCCTGTGCAGCAAAGGCCTCGTTGGATTCGATGACGTCGAAGTCGCTCACGCGCAACTCCAGTTTCTCCAGCAACTTGCGCACAGCGGGGATCGGGCCGATGCCCATCAGTGAAGGTTCGACGCCAGCATGTGCGTAGCCCGTGATCCTTGCCAGTGGCTTGCGGTTCTCGCGCGCCGCACGCTCCGCCGACATCAGGACGACAGCCGCCGCTCCATCGTTGATCCCCGATGCATTGCCGGCCGTGACGGTGCCATCCTTCCGGAACGCTGCGCGCAGCTCCGCAAGGCTTTCCGCCGTGGTGCCGGGCTTGGGATGCTCATCGGTGTCGAAGGCGACCATGTCCCGCCCCTTGCGGACCTCGATGCCGATGATCTGGGACTTGAAACGTCCCTCGGCGATAGCCGCTGCAGCGCGCCGCTGGCTTTCCGCTGCAAACCTGTCCTGTGCCTCGCGGCTGATCTGCCACTGTGCTGCGACATTTTCGGCCGTGATGCCCATGTGGCCCGCGCCGAATGGATCGTTGAGAGCGCCAAGCATCATGTCGTGGAACGACAGTTCGCCCATCTTCACGCCAGAGCGCATCATCTGTGTGGCATGCGGAGCCCGCGTCATGCTTTCTGCGCCACCGGCGACTGCGATCTCGGCGTCGCCGAGCATGATCGTCTGGGCAGCCGAGATGACGGCCTGTACACCGGAGCCGCAGAGGCGGTTCAAGGTCATCGCCGGCGTCTCCTTGGGGATGCCTGCGTCGATCGCCGCGATGCGGGCGAGATACATGTCCTTGGGCTCTGTGTGGATAACGTTTCCGAACACAACATGGCCCACCTGATCGGCAGGTACATCTGCTCGTCTCAGAGCCTCAGCCACAACGATAGTACCGAGCGCGGTGGGTGACTTCTCCTTCAATGAACCCTGGAACGACCCGATCGCGGTCCGCACGCCGCTGACAATCACAACCTCGTGCATCTGATGTCTCCGTTGATGTTAAGCTCGCCTCTATCGCGCCTCGCGGGTTGAACGTCCAGCCCTATCGGCAATGACCGAACGTACCTGGGCGCTGAACCGCACGGGTGTTGCCGGAAGCTGTTTCGCATGGGTCGCGCCACCGGCCTCTGCCCTCTGTTCCCAGCAGACCGGCAGCTTGAAATCGACCACGCGATACCGTCTATCGACGTTATCCAGCCTCGGCCTTGCACCAGATGGCGATCTCTTCGTGGGTCGCAAACCAGACGCCCGGCAGCGTCTTGGCATGGCGGATGATCTCATCGAGGATGAAGATGCGGGACCGGTGGCCGATGTGATGCGGGTGCATGGTCAGCAGGCAGAGCCCGCCTTCCGCATGCGCCATATCAAGCTCCCGCCGGAAGATGTCGAGGACGGTCTCGGGCCCGGTATAGGGGCGCAGCGCGGCCATGCGATCCATGTTGAAATAGATCGCGTCGTCGCGGATCCATTCGACCGGCAGTTCAACAATTCCCGTGGCCTCGCCCTGGTCCAGCAGTTCGTAGGGTTCATCGTCCGCCATCAGGGACGAATCATACAGCAGCCCCATTTCGCGGATGATCTTCAGCGTAAAGGGCGAGAAGTCCCAGGAGGCGGTCCGAATGCCGACAGGGCGCCGTCCCGAAATTGTCTCCAGCGTTTCGGCAGCGCGCAGCGCCAGTTCGCGCTCGGTCGCATGGTCGAGTCTTGAGTTGAACTCATGGATCCATGAATGGATACCCAGCTCATGCCCGGCCGCAACGACAGACCGGGCCTCCTGTGGATGCAGTATGGCCGAAACCGCAGGCATGAAGAATGTTGCCGGCACGCCGTGGCGTTCCAGCAGTGACATGATGCGCGGCGTTCCCCTGCGTGCGCCGTATTGTCCCTGGCTCATCTTGCCATAAGAGGCGCCTCCGAAGCGTAACTCGATGGTTTCATGGTCGCTGTCGAACGAGAGCGCCACGGCGCAGCGCGCACCGTCCTTCCAGCGCTTGGGTGCCAGCGAGCGCCCGGCGCGCACATGCTCCACCTTCGCCCGCCAGGTTTCTTCCGGCCAGGTCCAGGGTTTCTCCGCGTCGATGCTCATTGTTCACTCCTCTGCATGATGACAGGCGACCTTTGCCCCGTCCGCGCGGGCCGTGAGCAGCGGTCTCTCGATGCGGCACAGCTCAGTGGCAAGGGGGCAGCGGGAGCTGAACGCGCAGCCCGGGGGCAGGTTGGTTGGACTCGGCAGCTCGCCTTCAAGGACGCGATGCGATTTGGCCCGCTGCCGGGCTGGGTCGGGCTCTGGAGCCGCCGCCAGCAATGCCTGGGTGTAAGGATGCCTGGGGCGGCCGAAAATCACGCCCATGGTTGCCGTCTCGACGATGCGCCCGAGATACATCACGGCCACGCGGTCCGCGATATGGCGGACCACCGAGAGATCGTGGGAAACGAAGAGGTAGGACATGCCCCGTTCCCGCTGAAGATCTACCAGCAGGTTCAGAATCTGCGCGCGCACGGAAACGTCGAGCGCCGAGACCGGTTCATCGCAGATCACCAACTTTGGCTGCAGGGCCAGAGCGCGCGCGATAACGATGCGCTGGCGTTGTCCCCCGGAGAATGCGTGCGGAAAACGCGTCGCATGGTCCGGCTCAAGCCCGACCGCTGTCAGCAGCGCGGCCACGCGCTCGCGCAGTGTCGGACCGCTGGCGAGCCTCCTGACAAGGAGTGGCTCGCCGATTGCTGCGCCCACTGAAAGCCGGGGATTGAGTGAAAGTACGGGATCCTGGAACACCATCTGTGCATCGCTGCGGATAGCGCGCAGGCTACCGGGATCGGCACTGTCGACGCTGCGGCCCGCAATCCGGATGTTCCCCTGCGCCAGGGGCACCAGGCCGAGGATGGCATTCGCGAGGGTCGACTTGCCGCAGCCGGATTCCCCGACCAGCCCCAGTGTCTCGCCCGGTGCAATCGACAGGGAAACGCCGTCCACGGCTTTGAGAGGAGGGCCTGCCTCACGCAGAAATCCGCCGCGGGACCGGAAGTGCACCGCAGCATTCTCGACCAGGAGGACCGGCTCGTTCATGCTGTCGCCCGCAACAGCGCCACATCGTCTGAACGCCAGCACGCAGCCTGATGGCCAGCCCCGTGGTTGGCGAGAGGCGGCGCTTCGCGGCGGCAGCGCTCCTCCGCCAGCGGGCAGCGACCGGAAAAGCGACACCCCGCGCCAAAGGCGGAAGGTCGCGGCACCGTGCCCTCGATGGTCGCGAGGCGGGATTTGGGGACGAGCCCGGCATGAGGAATGCTCGCCAGCAGAAGCGCCGTGTAGGGATGCCTGGGGGCCCTGAAGAGATCCTCTGCCGCCGCCGCTTCCGCCACGCGGCCCGCATACATCACCACCACGCGATCAGCCATGTCCGCTACGACACCCATGTCATGTGTGATCAGGAGCACGGCGGTGGAGTGGACGGCAACCAGCTCCCTGATGAGGTGCAGAATCTGCGCCTGGATGGTCACGTCCAGCGCCGTGGTCGGTTCGTCGGCGATCA
>JANMFA010000002.1:0-2516 GCA_031377545.1 Hyphomicrobiales bacterium
GCGCTGGCGCCGATGGCAGCGCCGGTTGTCACTGAAAAGAAACCGCAGCCGCTCTGGCCAAAACTCGTGGCTGGCCTCGTGCTCGCTGCCGCCGCCATCCAGTGGGGCAGGGGCGTTCTGGATTGGGATGACGCGCTGAAGTTCGTGGCGCTCGCCGGCCTCATCGCCGTCATCGATGTGGCGGTGATGCCCGCCATCCTCGTCGCCATCGTCGTGGTCGGCGGCATCTACGGCGGCATTTTCACGCCCACCGAGGGCGCTGCGGTCGGGGCCATCGCCATGCTGCTGATCGGCCTCGGGCAACGCTCCCTCAGCGGCAAGGATATTCTCGATGCGGTGCGCCAGACGGCTGAAACCTCCGGCATGATCTTTATCATCCTGCTGGGCGCAGAGGTGTTCGGTGCGTTTCTTGCGCTCTCCAGACTGCCGGCAACGGCGGCCGAGATGATCGGCAATTCCGGCCTTTCGCCCTATTTCGTGCTGATCTCGATGCTCGCGTTTTACATCCTGCTCGGCGCGGTGATGGATGAGCTTGCAATGATCCTGCTGACCCTCCCGGTGTTTTTCCCGGTGGTGCAGGCACTGGACTTCGGCATGCCTGCTGATGATGTCGCGATCTGGTTCGGAATACTCGTGCTGATCGTCGTGGGTATCGGGCTGACGGCGCCGCCCATAGGGCTGAATGTCTTCGTCATTTCCGCACTGGCGCGCAACATCCCGATTGCCTCGACCTATCGTGGTGTCCTGCCGTTCCTGGTGGCTGACGTCATCCGGCTCGCACTGGTGGTTGCGGTGCCCGGTCTGGCGCTCTGGCTGGTACGCCTGCTGGCCTGACGCACCGACGGGCTAGGGCGAGGCAACAGACAGATTGATCGTCCTGGCTGGGCCGCCGGCCAGTTGTACGATCCATTCCGATGCTGGCGGGATAACCTGGCCGTCGCTGTGTCCGCTGATCTGCACGTGGGCGCAAGCGTGATCCCAGCGCCACGCGATGGCTAGATCCAGACAACGCCCCTGACGAAAGCCCCAGCTTTCGCCGTCGTCTTCGAAATGAGCCCCATGACCATCTCCAGATGCCCCGGCAACTGCCAGATAGAGGCGCCGCGCAGGCGCATCATGCGGCTTCAGATGCGGCGTCGTGCTGGCAAGGACGAGTGCTGCCCCGGAGCGCACGAAAATCGGCGGCTTGCCCAGCCCGGCCGCAACCGTCACCGTAGCTCCTGCCGGATGCAGCTTGCCCGTCTGGAATTCGATCCAGCCCTGTGGTCCGGCCGGAAGATACTGCGTCTTCGCGGGTGCCCCCTCTTCCACCACCGGCGAGAACAGCACGTCGGGCCCCAACATCATCGCGTCCTGATCGGCATAGGCCATCGGATCATCGGGAAAGTCGTGAAACAGAGGGCGGATGATGGGTGAACCATCGCGGTGCCAACTGTGCGCCAGCGTGTACATCAGCGGCAGGAAGGTCGTTCGCAAGTCCAGCGCCGCGCGCACCTGCGGCAAGACCTCGGGATAGAGCCACGGCGTTGTCGCGGCCTGCCAGTCCGGTGCGACATCGGGTTTCCACGAGTTCATCACAGCGCGCGGATGCAGCGCCATCATCTCGATCATGCGGCACAGAAGCTCCGGCCCAGGCCGCGGGCCGGTGAACCCGCCGATGTCATGCCCGACCTTGGACTGCCCGGAGAGTGCCATGGAAAGGCCGTTGCGAAGGTTCCATTTCAGGGTGTGCCAGGAGGTGAAATTGTCACCGCTCCACGTTTCGCCATAGCGTTGCAATCCGGCTGGCCCGGCGCGGGTGATCGTGAACGGCCGCAGATTCCCTGCCCGCGCCTGCGTCGCCTCGTGCGTCGCGCGGGTCATCAGCAATGCCTGCAGCGGGCGCGCTGCAGTTGCCGGAAAAGGCTGTCCAAAGCCGGTCGCCACCGCATCGTCCCGGCCAATCTCGTATTCGTTGTTGTCGTTCCAGCCTGCGTTGAAGCCGACATCGAGAACCTGCTTGCCGAACCTCTCCTGCCACCAGTGGATCATCTCCGGATTGGTGAAGTCGAGGTAGGATCCCATTCCATCCCAGAATTGCTCCAGCACAGGTTCGCCATTTGCATCCTTGATGAAACCACCCGCAGCCTTCACGGCAGCATAGTCCGGGTGGTCGTCGATCAGCACAGGTTTGAGATTGGCGACGGTTGGGAAACCCAGTGCCTTCAGTTTCGCGAAGAGCGCGGTGGGATCGGGAAACTTATCCTTGTTCCAGGTGAAGACGTAGCGCCGCTTGCCTCGGCTGGAATAGCCCGAGCCGAAATGGATGGCGCTGATCGCGATCTCTTCCTTGCGGCAACGCTCGGCAAAGGTCTCGATCACCGACTGGGCCCTGGCATCATCTGCGTGGTGCATCGTCGTGAACGCGAAGCCAAAGCTCCACTTCGGGCTGAATGCCGGACGACCCGTCAGAAGTGTAAAGCGTCGGGTCACGCTGGCCAGGTCCGGCCCCGCAACAAGCCAGAGGTCCATGCCAG
>JANMFA010000040.1:0-5478 GCA_031377545.1 Hyphomicrobiales bacterium
ATCTCGCGCTGCAGAACGGCACCGTGGAGGCGCAGGAGAACCCGCACACAACCATCGAGGCGAAAAAGTTCTACGAGGTGCAGAAGCACATCGTTCTGACCGGCCATATCGTCGACCAGCTCAACACCATCATCGCCAAGGGGACATGGGACAAGCTGACAGAGGCCGAGAGAAAAATCTTCACGGATGTGACCCAGGAAGCAGCGGCCCGTGCCACGGCCAGGGTCAAGGCGGATGAAGCCAAGCTCGTGCAGTTCTTCAAGGACAAGGGCCTGACCGTGACGGAGATCAACCGGGCGGAGTTCCTCGACACCGTCAACAAGAACGTCACGTTCGAACAGTTCGGCTACCGCAAGGCGGATTGGGAGAAAATTCAGGCGATCAAGTCCGGCCAGGGTTCCTGAACTCCGGCTGTTGCCTGCACAAGCCTGACAAGAGCAGGCGGAGCGCCGACAGACTGGCGCTCCGCTTCCCCAACTTTAGGGCTTTTCAGCCGCTTCTCTTGACCTTCCGGAGCTTCTCCCTTGGCTGAAATCCATACGCAGATCACATCCGAAGAGATTGCCAGGACCTTCGACGAGGTCGAGATTCCCATCGACCTTTCCAACCACAGCCCCGAGGACTGGGTTACGCTGGCCATCTTCTGGCTGATGTGCGGCTGCGTCTTCCTGCAGTTCTTCACGCGCTATGTGCTCAACAACAGTTTTGCCTGGACCGAGGAGATTGCGATCTTCTGCCTCGTGGCGGTTGTCTTCCTGGGATCAGCCATGTGCGTGCGCCTGTCGCGCCATATCCATGTCGATTTCATCTACCGCTATCTCAGCGGCGGCGTCGGCCGCGCTATGTCCACCTTCGTTGACGTCCTGCGCATTGTTGTCTTTGCCTATCTGGCACTGCTTGTCTGGCGCTACGCCAACATCATCCACGACGAACGCATGACGACGATCGATTGGCCGAAGATGCCGTTCTTCATGCTGATTTTCGTGTCTTTCCTCATGATGACGTTCTGGAGCGTGAAGGTGGCGTTGGACAATTGGAAGCGCGGTTATTCCGTGCTGGAGCGCCCCGGCGCATTCGACGGTTCCCAAATTGAAGACTCCCGGGAGTTGCGCTGATGCTGGTTCTTCTCGGGGGCTTTCTGCTGCTCATGGTAATGGGTGTGCCTGTCGCCGTGTCGATGGTTGCGGCATCACTGGCCTATCTCGCGGTCCACGGCGGCGCGCCCGATGTGATCGTGGCGCAGCGCATGATCGCAGGCGTGGAAAGCTTTCCGCTTCTGGCGGTGCCATTCTTCATTCTCGCGGGCAATCTGATGAACATCGCCGGTGTCACGGGGCGTATATACGCCTTCGCCGTCGATCTCGTGGGCTGGATGCGGGGCGGACTGGCGCAGGTCAACATCATAGGCTCGGTGATCTTCTCCGGCATGTCGGGCACCGCCATTGCGGATGCGGCGGGCATCGGGACCATCGAGATCAAGGCGATGAAGGACCATGGCTATCCCATCGAGGTCGCGGTGGGCGTCACGGCGGCCTCGGCGACACTGGGGCCGATCATCCCGCCGTCGCTGCCCTTCGTGATCTACGGGATGATGGCCAATGTCTCCATCGGGTCACTGTTCCTCGGCGGCGTCATACCCGGCGTTCTGATGACGGTGTTCATGATGATCACGGTGACGATCTTCGCCTATATCAAGGGGTGGGGCTCGGATGCGCCGTTCAATCTTCGCCGCATTGGCCATGCCTGCATCGAGGTCATTGTTGTCTTTGCCTTTCCGCTGGCGGTTTATCTGATGGAAAAAGCGGGCGTGGCCCAGAACGCGGCCATCTTCCTGTCCCTCGGCGTTGTGCTGCTGCTCGACTATCTCCTCAAGTTCTCTGCTGTCATGGCCCTGATGACGCCCGTGATCCTCATCGGCGGCATGACACTGGGCTGGTTCACGCCCACGGAAGCCGCTGTCGCAGCGGTGATGTGGTCGCTTTTCCTGGGGCTCGTGCGCTACCGCTCAATGACGATGAAATCACTTGCCAAGGCTACCTTCGACACCATCGAGACCACGGCATCGGTGCTGTTCATCGTCACGGCCGCCTCGATCTTTGCTTGGCTCCTGACAGTCAGCCAGGCAGCGGCGGCATTCTCTAACCTGATGTTCTCGATCACCGAGACCAAATGGGTGTTCCTGATCCTGGTGAACCTGCTGATGCTCTTCGTCGGATGCTTCCTCGACACCATCGCGGCCATCACGATCCTCGTGCCAATCCTCATGCCCATCGTGCTCAAGTTCGGCATCGATCCGATCCATTTCGGCCTGATCATGACCCTGAACCTGATGATCGGCCTGCTGCATCCGCCCCTCGGCATGGTGCTCTTTGTGCTGTCCAGGGTGGCGCAGCTGTCGGTCGAGCGCACGACCATGGCAATCCTGCCGTGGCTTGCACCGCTTTTCGCGGCGCTCATCGCCATCACGTTCATCCCGGAGATCACCCTTTGGCTGCCCCGGACCATGGGGATGACGCGATAGTCCGGCCCGGCGGCAGCGCCCGCTTATTCCGATGGGCGCATTCCGCCGCGCGCTGAAGGCCGTTGTGTCCGGTACTCGCCGTTCGCGACGGCCACGAAGGCAATGCATGTCGTGGCGATGGCTGTCACCCACCAGGTCTGGGAGGTTCCAAGACCCATGATGGCGAGGGCCACAGCAAACCCGGTGCACCCCAGCGCGAAAGCGCCCATGACGCGACCCAGCCGGGCGATGCGCAGCACGGCGAAGGCCATGCCGATCGTGAAGGCAGCGGCGCCCAGGATGCCCAACTCGTACCACAGCTCGAACAGAAGGCTGCTGGGTGCCGAGGTATCAAGCGCCTGGGAGATACGGTTGCGCAAGGCGGTTTCCAGCCCATGCCCTGTCAGAAGGCGCGACGGATCAGCGAGGATCACATCCGACCAGACCTGCATCGTGCGTCCAAATCCGCTTTGCTGCTGCGTCAGCAACGAAACGATCACGGCGATCACGGGGGCCCCCATGACAAGAATGGTGAGCGCCGTGACGAAGGCCACAGCCGACCCCTTCAGGTTGTTCATCGCTCCACCCAGCAGAACCGCCCCCACAAGCAACGCCGGTAGCACATTGGGCCCCTGCAGCACCAGCGCAAGGCCGCCAACCCCGCCCGCAACTGCCATGGCCGCCACGCTGCGCTGCTTGATCGACAGCCATGTCACGGCAGGCCATGCCATCAGGGCGATCAGGATCGCCGCGCGTTCCAGCACGACAGGATCGGTGAGGGAAGGCCTGAGCGCCGCAATGCCAAGCGCGCAAAGAGCCGAGACGCCCACCCCGAGCGATAAGAGATAGAGATTGGACGCACGCATGCGCTCTGGCAGGACGAGAATGGCGGCGAGCGCGATGCCTGCCGAGCCCACCACGCGGAACAGGCGCTCCATCCCCGGCCCCGGATAGGGGGTCCAGGCCAGCGACAGGGCGGACCATACCACCAGAAACAGCGCAGCATAGCCGATCGGGCTGGCCAGTGCCTGCCTGATTCTGGGCCACGCGGGCGACTGCTCCTTCATCAGGAGGGCGGCAGACAGGAGCACGAGAATACCGATCGGCGCGACCACCACCATGGCGCGGCGCGAGAAAATGGCGGCAAGCGGCAGTGCGATGCACAAGATTGCGAAACCGATGCGAAACAGCAGCTGCGCTGCCTGTTCCGCCGGATCAATCGGGTGCTGTCCAGAAACGATTGTCATCGGGCCCCAACCCACTGTGCCAGTCTTGCCCGGCCTAACGGCCTTGACCCAATGGCCCAGACTTCCTGCCATCATATATCGCATTGCAGCAAGAAGCTGTTGAAGCTTTGCAACAGGCGACCGCGAATCGTGATCGCTGAAATCACCAGTTCCCGCTTGCGCCGGGACCTGCCACGGAGGATTCTGACGCCATGCAGAAGACCGAACTGAAGCCACAATCACCCTTTCCCTCGGTGGAAACGACGCTGTGCGGGGAAACCGGCGCGGTTGCCGTCGCGCGCTTCGGCCGTCCTGCCGTCACGCAGGCGATCCGGAACATTCTTGATGCCATGCGCGCGTCCCGCCCTGCGGAAGCCATGCCAGTGACCGCGCAAGCTGTGGCAATGGAGGCCCTGTCCAGATTGATCGCCGCCGACAGGCCCAGCCTCCGCCCGGTCCACAACCTGTCCGGAACCGTTCTGCACACCAATCTGGGACGCGCGATCCTTCCAGAAGTAGCCATTGAGGCCGTGGCCAGTGCAATGCGGAACGCCGTGAATCTCGAGTATGACGTGGACAGCGGGAAGCGTGGCGAGCGCGATGATCACCTGCGCGGCCTCTTGCGGGAACTGACCGGGGCGGAGGATTGCGTCATCGTCAACAACAATGCCGCGGCCGTGCTGCTGGCGCTGTCGTCTGTGTCCACCGGCAAGGAAACCATCGTCTCGCGCGGCGAACTGATCGAGATCGGCGGTTCGTTCCGCATTCCCGATATCATGCGCAGGGCCGGGGCAAAGCTGCGCGAGGTGGGCACCACCAACCGCACCCATGCCGCCGACTACGAGGAAGCGATCAGTGCCCGCACCGCCGCGATCATGAAGGTGCATACCTCGAACTACCGGGTCCAGGGGTTCACGGCGGAGGTCGAGGGGCCAATACTCGCTGCGATGGCCAGCAAGCATGGACTGCCGCTGATCGATGACCTGGGCTCGGGCACGCTGGTCGATCTGGCGCAGTATGGCCTGCGCCGCGAGCGCACGGTGCAGGACGCGCTGTGCGACGGCGCAAACCTCGTGACGTTCTCGGGCGACAAGCTGCTGGGCGGGCCGCAGGTCGGTATCATCGCCGGGCGACATGATCTCGTGCAGCTTTGCGCAAGGAATCCGCTGAAGCGGGCGCTGAGGGTGGACAAGCTGCGCCTCGCCGCATTGGCCGCGACGCTGACGCTCTATCGCAATCCCGCAATCTTGCCGGATCATCTGCCGGTCCTGCGGTTTTTCACCCGGCGCCGTGAGGACCTGCTCGATACCGCGCGCAAGGTCCAGCCGACCATGCGACGTGCGCTGGGGCCTGACTGGAGGGTCGATGTGACCGATCTGATGAGCCAGATCGGCTCGGGTGCCCTGCCGCTGGAAACGCTGCCCAGCGGCGGCCTCGCCATGACCCCGGTGAAAGGGTCACCGGGGCGGGCGCTGGACACTCTGGCCCGGCGGTTTCGTCAGCTGCCGATGCCAGTGGTCGGCCGGATCAGCGAGGGGCGCTTCCTGCTGGACCTGCGCTGTCTGGAAGACATCGAAGGCTTTGGGACTCAACTTTCCTTCCTGACGGCCAAAGCTCCCTTGTCCGGAAATTCTGCGTGATCATCGGCACTGCGGGCCATATCGACCACGGCAAGACCAGCCTGGTGAAGGCCATCACAGGAATGGATGCCGACCGGCTGAAGGAGGAGAAGGCGCGCGGCATCACCATCGA
>JANMFA010000129.1:0-1714 GCA_031377545.1 Hyphomicrobiales bacterium
GGCCAATTCCTGTTTCACACCGCTGGCCCGGCCAGACAGGAAACTGCGCGCCTCATCGGTCAGCTTGCCATAGTCGGCAATCGAGATTTCGCCTGTGCAGGGTGCTGCGCAGCGCTTGATCTGGAACAGCAGGCATGGACGTGTGCGGTTGTCGTAATAGCTGTCGGAGCATGAGCGCAGCAAGAATGCCTTCTGCAACGCATCGATGGTGCGCTTCACGGCCCAGGCCGAGGCGAACGGGCCGTAGTATTCGCCCTTCCGGTTGCGCGCCCCGCGATGCTTCACGATCTGCGGTGCCGCGTGGTCGCCCGTGATTAGAATATAGGGGAAGCTCTTGTCGTCGCGCATCAGCACGTTGAAGCGCGGGCGGAACTGCTTGATGTAGTTCGTCTCCAGCAGCAGCGCCTCGGTTTCCGTCTCTGTCACCACGAACTCCATGGCGGTCGTTTCCGAGACCATGCGGGCGATGCGGTTGGAATGGCCCTGTCCGCGCGCATAACTTGCAACGCGCGCCTTAAGCTTTTTGGCCTTGCCGACGTAGAGAACCTCTCCCGCGCGGTCGAGCATGCGATAGACACCCGGGCTGTTGGGCAGGGTCTTCCAGAAACGCTTGATGACCTCGACCCCGGCCTGGATGGCGGCGGGTGCGGCTTCGGTTTCGGGCTCCGGAGAAGCCTCAATTTCAAGCGGCGTCTCCTCATCGTCCAGATCGATCTCCGGCGGACGGTCGCCAGCGGGAATGCCGCGATTCGGGCGAGGGCTGTTCATGCGTCTGATCTAGGCGATCTGTCTGCGGGCTACAATTTTTTGCAACGAACTCAATTTTCAGTGATCGGGGTTGATCGCTTATTCTCAATAGTTTACATATGAACTAAATCAGGCCTTCCCAATGTCGCATGTCTGCGCGATCCTGCGAAAAGAAGGCTCAAGGACCGATAGGGGAGAATCTATCATGCCGACCTACAAGGCGCCCGTTGAAGACACGCTTTTCCTGCTGAACGACGTGTTCGGCATCCAGCGCTACAGCAATCTGCCCGGTTTCTCCGACATATCGGACATGCTGGCGCCAATCCTCGAAGAGGGTGCCAAGGTCTGCGAGGAAGCATTCCAACCGGTCAACCGCAGCGGCGACAAGGAAGGTTGCACCCGCCACCCCGATGGCAGGGTGACGACGCCCAAGGGCTACAAGGAAGCCTATGATGCCTATCGCGCCGGTGGCTGGATGGGCCTTGCCGTGCCCGAGGCCTATGGCGGCCAGGGCCTGCCCTACACGCTCTCCGCCGTGATGAACGAGTTCTGCTCCGCCACCAACATGGCGCTGGCCATGTATCCCGGCCTCACCATGGGCGCGATGGCGGCTTTGCTCGTGCATGGCTCGGAAGAGCAGAAGCAGATGTATATCCCCCGCATGGTCACCGGTGACTGGACCGGTACCATGAACCTGACCGAACCGCATTGCGGCACGGATCTTGGTCTGCTCAAGACCAAGGCAGTCTCCAACGGCGATGGCACCTACGCCATCTCCGGCACCAAGATCTTCATTTCCGCCGGCGAGCACGACATGGCGGAAAACATCGTCCATCTGGTCATTGCCCGCATCGAGGGCGCACCGATGGGCACCAAGGGCATCTCGCTCTTCGTCGTGCCGAAGTTTCTCGTCAACGCCGATGGCTCGCTCGGCGCACGCAACGGCGTCGCCTGCGGTTCCATCGAG
>JANMFA010000154.1:0-5576 GCA_031377545.1 Hyphomicrobiales bacterium
AGATGGCCGCGCGCGCCTTCCGCAAAGATCACATACTTGCCGCGAAGTTCCATGCCGCGCGTATAGCGATCCGACAAATCGCCGGATTTGGCGACGCCGACATCGCCGGTCGCGATGCCAGTGACGGCACCCTTGTCACCAAAGAGGATCTCCGATGCCGCGAAGCCGGGATAGATCTCCACGCCCACTGCTTCGGCCTGCGCACCCATCCAGCGCGTTACCTGTCCAAGCGAGCCGATGAAATTGCCGTGGTTGCCCATCAGACCGGGCATCAGGATGTTTGGCAGGCGCACGGAGCCAGCGGGCCCCAGCAGCATGAACTGGTCGTCCGTCACCTCGGTGGTCAAAGGGCGGTCCGCATCCTGGCGCCAGTCTGGCAACAGGGCATCAAGCCCGATGGGATCAATGACCGCACCGGACAGGATATGCGCCCCGATCTCGGAACCCTTCTCGACAACAACCACTGAAATGTCAGCGTTGAGCTGCTTCAGCCGAATCGCGGTCGCGAGGCCAGCCGGCCCTCCGCCCACCACGACCACGTCATAATCCATCCCCTCGCGCTCAGGCAGTTCCATCGCTTCGATCCCTGAAAACCCAATAGTTCATATCTAAACGATCAGGTGTAATCCCACAAGTTTGGTATTGCTTTCTCTCGCATGTCAGGAGCCGAGCGTCTATGCTTGCCCCATGATCGATCAACAGGCGGAGGCGCTCACGGCGCTGCTGGAATGGTACAGCGAGGTGGGCGTTGACCTGGCGGTTGACGAAACGCCCCACAACCGCTTTGTGCCGACGGCTGCCGTTTCCGCCCTTGTTGCGCAATCCATCCGGGAGCCGGTGCTCGCAAGCGTACCGGACATTGTGCGCCCATCTGCTGATGGCGGAATGTCCGCGCCCTCCTCATCCGCCAGGACCGTGTCCATGCCGCCGGATGAAGCGGCGGGTGCCGCACGGGGACAGGCAGCGCATGCGGCCTCACTTGACGAACTTCGCCAGGCGCTGGAGCGGTTCGACGGTTGCAGCCTGAAGGCGACGGCCAACCGGCTTGTCTTCGCCGACGGAACGCCTGGATCACGCGTCATGTTCGTGGGCGAAGCGCCGGGTGCCGAGGAGGACCGTGAGGGCCTGCCGTTCGTCGGCCGTTCCGGCAAGCTGCTGGACCGCATGCTGGCGGCCATCGGTCTCGACCGCACGCAGGCCTACATCGCCAACATCATCCCCTGGCGGCCACCGGGCAACCGAACGCCGACCCCGCAGGAAACAGCGATCTGCCTTCCCTTCATCACCCGGCAGATCGAATTGGCCAGACCAGATATTCTGGTCTGCCTCGGCGGTCCCTCGGCGCAAACCCTCCTGCAACAGCGCGACGGCATTCTGAAACTGCGGGGCCGATGGTTTGACTACGCCTGCGGTGATCGCACGATCCGCGCCCTGCCGACGCTGCATCCCGCCTATCTGCTGCGCCAGCCACAGCAGAAGCGGCTGGCCTGGCGCGACCTGCTGGCACTCAAGGCGGCGCTGCAATAGCCCGCAGGGCCTGGAACTTCACGGGCCAAGCCAGCGAAACTGCAGCAGCAGCGTGCGCTGCGCCACGGAAAAATTGTCATCGGAGACGATGGTGAAAATGGTCTCCCCGGCGGGCGAGGTGTGAATCGACAAGGCCTCCATATTGTCCACATGGTAGCTCTTGTCCGCTGTGAGCAGAACCTCGCCATCGACGGTTGCCTCGGGCTGTATCGCCGCTGTCGTCAAGCGCCTCAGGCGCATGGCAACGCCGCGAATCGGGGTGAAATAGCGCTCGAGTACAATCAGGTCGCCGTTGGGCAGAAAATCGAGATCGGTGATGTCAAAGCCGTCGCTGCGCTTCAGCCGGAACCGGAAGGCCGCGCTGCCATCGCGGTTCATCACGAACCCCTCGGTCGGATCCTCCCGGTCGCCCGACCGCTCCGAAAGCCCGATCAGACGTCCGGCGTAGGACGACCCCGGCGGGAAGATCCCGAGCGCTTCGATTCCGCGATTTCCCGGCCACTCCTTCACGAACGCCGGCAGGGGAATGGGGCGTCCTTCTGCCCGCACTCCACCCTTCGTCCGGTCAAATGCCAGCAGTGCATGGTTCCGCTCGATACCGACGAAGGCCTGATCCCCGTCCAAGACGAGGCTTTCGCTGTCCCACAGGCCGATATCCTTGGCACGCTGCCCGCCGGGTCCGATGACGGGCGCGATGGTCACGTCGCCAAGGGAAGCGGGCCGTCCGTTCAAGGAGGCAATGCTGCCTTCGATCCAGTCCCCGGTGTCGGTAATGCCGAGGAAACGGTGCCCATCCGCCATGACCCGCAAGGCGGAGATGCCGCCGAAATTGGGATGCCGGCCGCGCAGCTCCAGACCACCGATGAACTCCAGCAGTCCAAAGCGCGACGTGGCGGGATCGCCCTGTCGGAAATGCGGGATGACAAAGGCCGTGACTGGAACCGGTTCGGGAAATCTCGACCGATCACCGCTCGCCCCGCCCTTGCCCGCCAGAACCGCCAGTCCCAGCACCAGCGCGATGGCGGCGAGGCTTCCCAGTCCGCGCTTCAGCCAGCGGATCATGGCCATGGGTTCACTGCAGTCTGCCGCCGCCGCGCCTTGGCGGAGCGATGCGGATCGGCGTGGCCTTGTCATCGAACAGCTCGGCGAGCTTTTCCGTCATCACGCCGCCCAGTTCCTCGGCGTCCACGATGGTCACGGCGCGGCGATAATAGCGCGTCACGTCGTGTCCGATGCCGATGGCCAGAAGCTCCACCGGCGAGCGCATTTCGATCTCCTCGATGATGCCGCGCAGGTGCCGCTCCAGATAATTCCCGGGATTCACCGACAGGGTGGAATCATCCACTGGCGCACCGTCCGAGATCATCATCAGGATCTTGCGCTGCCCGGACCGCGCAAGCAGCCGCTTGTGCGCCCAGTCGAGCGCCTCGCCGTCGATGTTCTCCTTGAGCAGACCCTCGCGCATCATCAGGCCAAGGTTCTTGCGCGAGCGCCGCCAGGGCGCATCGCCTGATTTGTAGATGATATGGCGCAGATCATTCAGCCGTCCGGGCTGCGGCGGCTTGCCGCCTTGCAGCCAGGCCTCGCGGGCCTGACCGCCCTTCCACTGCTTGGTGGTGAAGCCCAGAATCTCCACTTTCACGCCACAGCGCTCCAGCGTGCGCGCCAGGATATCGGCGCAGGTCGCGGCGACCGTGATCGGCCTGCCGCGCATCGAACCGGAATTGTCGAGCAGCCGCGTCCCCACGGTGCCGCGGCACTTCGTATCCTCCACGCGCTTGACCGACAGCGGCGAGAAGGTGCCGCGCATGTCGTCGATCACCACACGGGTGAGGCGCGAGGGATCGAGATAGCCCTCCTCCAGATCGAAATCCCAGGAGCGGTTCTGCTGCGCCATCAGACGCCGCTGCAGGCGGTTGGCAAGGCGGCCAACCACGCCCTGAAGATGCGAGAGCTGCTTGTCGAGGTAGGAGCGCAACCGCTCCAGCTCTTCAGGATCGCAGAGTTCCTCCGCGCCGATCTCCTCGTCGAACTTGGTGCTGAAAGCCTTGTATTCGGTGATGCGGGGATCGCCGGCGCTGGTTTGCGGCGGGCGCTTGGCTTCCGCCGGTTCCTCAGACTCGCCGTCGTCCATCTCGTCCTGCATGTCGGACGAGGGCGCATCGGATTCCTCCATCGCGCCGTCCTGCAGGTCTTCGTTGGCCTCGTCCGTCTCCTGCAGGTCCATGCCTTCCTGGGACTGGTCCTGATCCTGCTCGCCCTGGCTTTCCTGCTGGTCGTTGTTGGGATCGTTGGCGTTGTCGTCGTCATCGTCCTGCTGGTCGTTGAACTGCGACTGCTCCGCCATATCCAGCGAGGTCAGCATTTTTTGCACCGCTTTGGCGAATTTCTGCTGGTCCTCGATGTTTCCCGCGAGGCCGTCGAGATCCTTGCCCGCCTTCTGCTCGATGAAATCGCGCCACAGATCGACAATCTTCTGGGCAGGCTTGGGGGGCTTCTGGCCGGTGAGGCGCTCGCGCACCATCATGGCGACGGCGTCTTCCAGCGGCGCATCCGCCTTGTCCGTGATCTCGTCGTAGCTGCCGCGGTGATAGTGATCCTCCAGCTTGGCCGAAAGGTTGCTGGCGACGCCGATCATGCGCCGTGTGCCGATCGCCTCGACACGGGCCTGTTCGACCGCATCGAAGACAGCGCGGCCTGCATCGCTGCCCGGTGCCATCTTGCGGTGAATGGTGGTGTTGTGCAGCGCGAGCTTCAGCGCCATGGAATCGGCGTGGCCGCGCACGATGGCCGCTTCCGCCGGGCCCATCTTGCGCGGCGGCTCGGGAAGGCGCGCCTTGGCACCCTCGCCATGGCCGACGAGGGCCGGCTTGTCCGCCGCGAAATTGACCTCCATCTCGCGCGTCTGCGCCAACGCGCGCAAAGCCGACGCAACGGCCTGCTTGAACGGCTCGTTTGGAGCGGGTGCGGGCTGGCCGGGTTTGCGGTTTGAGGAGGTGGACATGCGGGGACTTGCTTGGGCGTGGCTCGGATGAACGTGTTCCAGAGCCCTACAACCGGCCCGGAGAAATGTCACGGTATGATCGGATGCTCAAAGACATGCGAAAGCGTCTCTCTTGGTGACAACATGGTGGAAGTGCGCCACAACAACAACAACAGGATGGCCCATGCGCAACTCAACGCTCGTTCTTGCCTTCATCCTCACCACCGCCATCACAGTCACGGCACCTGTCGTTCAGGCGCAGCAGCGCCAGACGATGGTCGGCACCTGGTCGACCATCGCGGGAAAATGCACCCGTCCGCTCTCCATCATCACAATCGGCCCGCAGGCGCTCAGCGGTGAGGATTTCTTCTGTGATTTCCCCTCGGTCCAGCGCAAGGGCGATGTCGTGACGTGGAAGGGGCAATGCACCTTCGGCGGTGACGAGGCCAAGCCGGAAACGGTCACGGCGCGGCTGGCGGGAAAGCAGCTTTACTATGGCTTCAAGAGCTATGGCGGCGAGAACGGGCCGTTTGTGCGGTGTCCGTAGCTCTCAGCTCAGCGCCACATTCACCGTCGTCTCCTTCAGTTCCACGCCAAACGCCCGCTGGTAGAACTCGGCCACCAGGCCGCGCTCCAGCTCGTCGCATTTGTTCAGGAACGTCAAGCGGAAGGCATAGGCGATGTCCTTGAAGATCGCGGCGTTTTCGGCCCAGGTGATCACCGTGCGGGGCGACATGACGGTGGAGAGATCGCCGTTGATGAAGGAATTGCGGGTCAGGTCCGCCACGCGCACCATCTTGTTGACGATGTCCTTGCCTTCCTTGCCGGTGTAATGCTTCGCCTTGGAGAGCACGATGTTCACCTCAGCGTCGTGCGGCAGATAATTCAGAACCGTCACGATGTTCCAGCGGTCCATCTGAGCCTGGTTGATCTGCTGCGTGCCATGGTAGAGGCCCGATGTGTCGCCAAGGCCAATGGTGTTGGCGGTGGCGAACATGCGGAAGGCGGGGTGGGGGCGGATGACGCGGCTTTGGTCCAGCAGAGTCAGCCGACCCGAGCTTTCGAG
>JANMFA010000171.1:0-6028 GCA_031377545.1 Hyphomicrobiales bacterium
GGCGACTTCGTTTCAGGCCCCTGGCCAAAGTTTGCTGCTGACCGGCAGAACGCAGTTGTAATCGGCGGCATGCGCGGCATCGCCGTGCCGGAAAATTCACCCAGCAAGGCGCTGGCCGTCGAATTCGCGCAGTTCATGCTCGGCAAGGCAGCGCAGCAGGCCTCGCTCGAGAATGTCGGCGCAGCGGTGCGCAAAGATCTCGACGTCACCACCCTCTCGCCGCGCTCGCAGTATTTCGCGAAGGCGGAGCACAAGCTCGTGGCCTATGATTTCCCGGAGTCGATCCACACTTTCTATCCAGAGCTTGAGGCGGCATTCCACCGCAAGCTGCTCTCCGGCATCGCCAACCCACCGGCGGACTGGAAGTCTTTCATCGCTGAGACCGCAAAGGAAATGCGGGATCTGGCGGCGAAGCTGAAGGGTTGAAAACCTGAAAGGGGGCGCTCTCTCGGGAACGCCCCCTGACGGTGTGATGCCCATGAACACCACTCTCGACACCATCTGGCAGGGCAGGATTTTCTATCTGTTCGTGTTGCCCTTCGCAGCACTGACGATCCTTTTCGGCGTCTGGCCGATCCTGTTGTCGATCCAGGTGTCTTTCACGGCGTCCGCCACAGCGCTCCGTCCCAACCCGACCTATGTCGGTTTCGCAAATTACTTCAGCGTATTCGCGGACCCGATCTTTCTGGCCTCGCTGTCGCGGACGCTGACCTACACAATGCTGTCAGTCATCGCGAACCTCGCCTTCGCGCTGGCCTTCGCGATGCTTCTGGATTCCACCCTCATCAGGCGCGGCAATCTGTTTTTCCGGCTTGCCATCTTCCTTCCCGTAGTGACGCCTGACGTGGCGGGCTATGTCGTCTGGCGCTGGCTGTATGACCGGTCGTTCGGCGCGCTGAACGCGTTCCTCAAGATGCTCGGATTGCCCGCTTTTTCCGGCCTCTCCGGCACCGACACTGCCATGCTTTCCCTGCTGATTGCCGAGCTCTGGCATCACGCGGGATTCTACATGATCATCTTCCTGGCGAACCTCGCGATCCGTGACCGTGCCCTGGAGGAAGCGGCCCATATCGATGGGGCGACCACATGGCAGCGGTGGCGCTATGTCATCCTGCCGCAGCTCCGGCCAGCGCTTGTCATCAACACGGTCTATGCGCTGATCCAGTTTCTCAAGACCTTCACGGTCGTTGTCGTCATGACCAAGGGCGGGCCAAACGACCAGACCAACTTCGTCAGTTATTACGCCTACCAGCTCTTCGATCAGGGCCGCTACGGTGAGGCAACCGCGATGGCAACCATCCTCTTTGCCATCGTGATCGCGATCTCGATGAGCGCTTTTCTGATCGGCGAGAGAGGGGCGAAGCGATGAGCGATATCCGTCCAAGGCGCGTGCTTCAGGTCTTGGCATACGCCGTTGCAGGAACAACAAGCCTGCTCTTTCTCTACCCTTACTGGTGGATGCTCGTCAGCGCCTTCCGGCCGACGCGCGCCATCATGAGCAATCCGCTGAGATTTTTCCCTGAACGTTTTGACCTCTCTATCTTTTCGGAGATCGGCCGCATCGGAGGTGTGGACCTCTGGGTTTACATCGGGAACTCGCTGCTGATCACAGGGCTCTCGACGCTCCTGTCCGTTGTGGTCACGGCGCTTGGTGCCTATGCGCTGGTGCGCCGCCCGGATCTGCCGGGGTTCAAGATTCTGCGCTACGGCTTTCTCGTCACGATCATGTATCCCTATATGCTGCTGGTTATCCCGGTCTATCTCGTGATGTTCAAGCTGGGGCTGCTTGGCTCATACGCAGGCATCATCCTGTTTCTGGCTCTGGGGCCCATCCAGTTTTTCCTGTTCGAGCAGTTTTTCCGCGCCATTCCGGGCGAGGTCATCGAGGCCGCTGTCATTGATGGGGCAAGCGAGTGGCAGGTGCTGTTCCGGATCGTGCTGCCGATGGCTGCACCGATCACCGCCACGGTGGCGCTGATCACCTTCCTGCTCAACTGGTCGCAGTGGTTCCCGATCCTCGTGGTGTCGAAGTCGCCGGACACGTACACGCTGCCCGTGGCACTGCTGTCGATGAACAGCGAGTTGGGCTCCAACTTCCAGGGGATCATGGCGCTCGCCGTGCTGACCACGCTGCCGGTAGCGGTGCTTTTCCTGCTGGCCCAAAAGCGCGTCATGGAGGGCATGGCCTCCGGAGCGGTGAAGGGATGAGACCGTGCTGAAGACAATGGATGCGCTGGACCAGCTGGCTGCAGGGATTGACGCAGCGCGTTACCGCACGTTGGGCTGGCTCGGCGCGATGCAGGCCGAGGGTTTGCCCAAAGGCGTGATGCGGATCAGCGCACTGCAGAGCGCCAGCGCCTGGTCGGGGATGCTGCTGCCGGGAACCTACAACGGCGTGATGTGTCTTGAACTTCTGGGTGGGCTGGAAGGTTGGGCCAAGGACGATCGCACAGCGGTTGCAACTTGGCTGGAGGCCCACCGGTTGCCGGACGGGCGCTTTCGCTTGCCGGGCATGGACGATGCCAATGTGTTCAAGAAGCAGGAACTCGACGAGACGTGGCGTTACATTGACTGGCATGTGACGAACTACAGCCTCGGCGCAGTCGATGCGCTGGAACCCCGGCGAAGCAAATCCCTTGCCTTCGCCGTGTCCTATCTCGATCCTCTGACCCTCAAGGCCTGGTTGGCAGACCGCGATCTGCGTGATCCCTGGCAGGAGGGCAACAACATCGTCAATCTCGCAAGCTTTCTGCTCCTGATGCGGGGTGCCGGGGACGATGTCGTCAAAGACAAGGTCAACACCGCGCTCGACATCCTCTATGCTTGGCATGACCGGCTACGCGAACCGACGACCGGCTTCTGGGGTGTAGGCCAGCTCTCGGACAAGACCCGGATGCTGCATGCTTTCGCGGGCTCCATGCACAATTTCCATATTTGGTATCATGAGGGGCGACCGCTGGAAGGCCAACGCCTCGCGGTGGATTACTGCCTCTCGCTGCCGCCCGCCATCGACAGCGCCTGTATCGACGTGGACGCCGTCGATGTGCTGATCCATGGCTGGCGTATGCTGGATTACCGGCGCGCCGAGATCGAGGTTTGGCTCACCGCAATGCTGGACGCGCTGCTTGCTTTCCAAGATCCCGACGGCGGCTTCTGTGATGTCCATACAGGAATCCGGCGGCAGGACGGCTGGGTAGGAGGCTACGAGGAGCCGCAGGGTCACTCCAACACCTTCGCCACCTGGTTCCGCTGGATCGCCATCGCCATGATTGCCGATGTGCTCTGGCCTGGGCGCTGGACCTGGAAATTCAGGCGGATGATCGGCATCGGCTACCGCGTTGCGGACTGGCATCGCCTGCCATGACCGCAAAGGAAACGAGCGACCCGTTCGCGCATCTCCACGACGAGGATTATGCACAGCCCTTTGTGCAGCACATGGCGACGGCGGATACACTGGTCACGCTCGCCGGGCGCGATGTCATCTCGCTCAATGGCGCATGGCGGATGACGCTTGATCTCTTTGACGAAGGCCTGCGCCAGCGCTGGTTCGCGCTGGACGAGACGCCGCCATCGCAATGGTCCGTGCCGCGCGACTACGAGATCGAAGCAGGAGAGCTGGTCCCCGTGCCGTCATGTTGGAACGTGCTCAAGCCGGAATGGACCTATTTCGAGGGCGCGGCGTGGTACACCCGCTGGTTCGACTGGCAACCGGGTTCCTCGGGCGAGCGCGCAATCCTGTCGTTCGGTGCGGCGAATTATGCGACGCTGGTCTTCGTGAACGGCGTTCATGTCGGCGGGCATCGCGGCGGCTCGACACCGTTCTGCATCGAAGTGACGGAGCATTTGAGGCCCGGCCAGAATCGCTTGCAGGTGTACGTTGAAAACAGGCGGCGTCACGACCGCGTGCCGATGCATCACATCGACTGGTTCAACTATGGCGGTCTATATCGCGAGGTTGCGCTGGTGCATCTGCCCAAGGTTTTCATCCGTCGCGCCAGCACCGCGCTGACGGCGAAGGAAAGCCATATCCGGGTCGAGATCGAACTGTCTGCTCCTGTGACAGCGTTAGCGGAGGTGCGGATTCCCGAGCTTGGACTCACGGCCAGTATCCCGATCATCGCCGGAAAGGGAAAGATCTTCGTCGAGGCGTCGGTCGAGCGCTGGTCGCCTGAAACTCCCCGTCTGTATGACGTCCATTTGAACTTCGGCGCTGACACCGTTGTCGAGCGGATCGGCTTCCGTACAATCGAGACGCGCGGCACGCAGATCCTTCTCAACGGCAAGCCGATCTGGCTGAAGGGAGTCTGCGTTCACGAAGATGATCTAGAGCTTGGCAAGGTTTCGACGGAGGCCGACATTCGTCAACGCTTCCGCCATGCGCGAGAGCTCGGCTGCAACTTCCTTCGGCTCTCCCACTATCCGCACCACGCACTGGTTGCCCGTATTGCTGACGAAGAAGGGTTCCTGTTGTGGGCCGAAGTCCCGGTCTATTGGGCCATCGATTTCGCCAATCCGGATACACTGGCGGACGCGCGCAATCAGCTCTCGGAACTGATCCTGAGGGATATCAATCGGGCGAGCGTGATCATCTGGGGCGTCGGCAACGAGAACGCTGACACCGATGCGCGGCTCGCCTTCATGGGCGAACTGGCGGCAACGGCGAAGCGGCTCGACCCGTCGCGGCTGACCTCAGCGGCCTGCCTGATCAATCGCGAGACTTTCACCATCGAGGACAGGCTGATCGCGCATCTCGATGTCATCGGCCTGAACGAGTATTTCGGCTGGTACGAGCGGGATTTCTCCGGTCTTGAGAAGTTGCTCGCCAACTCCCTTCCCGACAGACCAGTGATCATCAGCGAGACTGGAGCGGACGCAGCTCCTGGACACCGCGGCGCGGGCCGCGTGCTCTTCACCGAGGACTGGCAGGCGGAATTCTACCGCCAGCAAGTCTCGCGCATCGCCGCCACGACCTATGTGGCCGGGCTCGCGGCTTGGCTGCTCTATGATTTCCGCACGGAGCGCAGGCAGACCAGCTTCCAGCGCGGGGTCAACCGCAAGGGTCTGATCGGTGCAGACAAGACGACAAAGAAGCTGGCGTTTGAGGCGCTGGCGGAGTGTTACCGGAATACAAGACTATTGCGCCAGCCCTAGGCGCGCGAGATGCTCCGCGCCCCGGCGCAGGGTGTCCTTGTTGCGCACCTCCAGGATCAGCCGCGGATTGCTGGACAATGCGCCGAGCGCCCTGAACACCGCTTCCCATCGAATGTTCCCTTCGCCAGGATTCCAGTGCCGGTCTGCGTAGCCGTCTGTGTCCTGCAAATGGACATGCTCAAGCGCATTTCCAGCTGTATGCACATAGTAGTCGACCGGAGGGCCGCCGGTGGAGCCGTGGGCGTAGTTGGCATGGCCTGTATCGATCGAAACCTTGACGCACTTGCTGCCAAAGGACTCCGCTAGCAGCACACGGGCATGCGGATCGATGTCCTCTATGTTCTCGATGACGAGTGTGCAGCCGATACTCTCGGCCTGTCTGACCGCGTCCTTCAGCGTGTCGTGGCAGCGTTCGACCATTTCCTGGCGGCCTGTCGGATAGTCGTCGAGATTGTTGTAGCTCCACGTCGTGTAGGGCGAGTGGATGACCATCTGCGTCGCGCCGAGGTATTCGCAGACATCGAGCCCTTGGCGCATCCGCTTGCGCACGACGTCGCGAACGTCGGGGTCCTTCGAGTCGATGGTGAAGCCCCAGAACGGGCCGTGCAAGCCAAGCCTGCCGGTGTATCCTTCGAGTTCCTTGCGGATGTCGTCGGCAACCTCCTTCCAGTCACCGTTCAGAACCTCGGCGAGAAAGAAGTCCTGGATCTCGAGATCGCGCTGCTTCTCCAGAATCCAGTCCCGATGCTGGCGCAGGCCTGCGAGAGGCAGGGCCACGCCGAGAACGGGAAGTTTTTGCATTGTCATCTTTGCGCTCCGATCCAGATCCTGTCGTCTCATATCCCCAGCACCCAATATCTGTGACAGGCGCATGACG
>JANMFA010000200.1:0-4198 GCA_031377545.1 Hyphomicrobiales bacterium
AGGACCTGGAGGCCATCGCACGCGACATCCGCCAGACCGTGATGGCTGGTGGCGCGGCTGATACGCCAGAAGCCCGGCGAGAGCGGGGCCGGCTCATCATTGGCCAGATCGGTGACAGGTTGAAGCCGCTGCTCAAGGGGGAGCAAGTCACGCTGTTCGAGACATGGCAGGCCGCACGTGGCGCACGTGCCAATGGCGCCAATGGCGTCCCGGGTCGAATCTATACCATCGATGCCGATGGCAAAGCGGCGCTGACGACGGTGCGTCTGGGCGCAACTGATGGCACGAACACCGAGATACTCAGCGGCATCGATGAAGGCCGCAAGGCAATCATTGGTGGCGGGCCCAGGGCTAGATCATCGGGCTTTGGCGGCGGGCCGCGGATCTTCTGAGACGCATGATGCAGTCCCAAACCGCGTCTTTGATCGAAGTCCGTGACCTCAAGCGCACCTACGCCATGGGTGACGAGACCGTGACTGCGCTGGCGGGGGTGTCGCTTGATATCGCGGAGGGTGAATTCGTGGCCGTCATGGGGCCATCAGGTTCCGGCAAATCGACGTTCATGAACCTGATCGGCTGTCTGGATAAGCCCAACAGCGGGGCTTACCGGCTGGCGGGCGAGGAGGTGTCATTGCTGTCCGCCGATGCGCTGGCGGGCGTACGCAGCAGGCGGATAGGCTTCGTTTTCCAGCAGTTCAACCTGCTGGAGCGCACGGATGCCGTGGGCAACGTGGCTTTGCCCATGATCTATGCATCATCCGACCGCAAGGAGCGTCGGCGCAAGGCTGAAGCGGCACTTGCCCGCGTCGGCCTGGCTGACCGGATGGGGCATACGCCGTTGCAGCTCTCGGGCGGGCAGCAGCAGCGCGTGGCGATTGCCCGTGCACTGGTGAACAATCCCAGGATACTGCTGGCGGACGAACCGACCGGCGCACTCGACAGCCGCACGTCGCTCGATATCATGGCGCTGTTCCAGCAGCTCAACCGCGAGGGCATGACGGTGCTGGTCGTTACCCATGAGCAGGACGTGGCGGATTTCGCCAAACGTGTCGTGCGTTTCCGCGACGGCAGGGTGATCTCGGACAAGACGCAACAGCCGCGCGATGCGGTCGAAGCCATTGCGGCGCTGACGCGCGAGCTGGAAGAGGCGGCGGCGTGAGGCTCTCCGATTCCCTTGGTTCGGCCTTCGAGGCACTGCGCGCCCACAAGCTGCGCTCGGTCCTTACCATGCTCGGCATCGTGATCGGTGTGGCCGCTGTGATCGCTACCGTTTCCATCGGCGGCGGGGCACGTGAAGAGGTCGTGGGGCGCATCAAGTCGCTGGGCGCAAATCTCATCATCGTGCTGCCCGGCAATATCACATCGGGCGGCGTGCGGCTGGGGACCGGGCAATCCGCCACGCTCAACGATGACGATGCCAAAGCCATCGAGAGGGAAGTCGCGCAGGTCCAGGTGGCTGCTCCGACAATGCGCGGCGGCGCACAGGTCGTCTTTGGTGGCACGAACTGGGGCACCAGCATTTTTGGCGTCGAGAACAATTTCTTCGAGGCCCGCGAATGGGACATCGAGAAGGGCCGCCTGTTCAATGGCGAGGAAAGCCAGCGGGGAGGGCAGGTGGCCCTGCTGGGCCTGACCGTCAAGAACCAGCTGTTCGGTGAAGATGACCCGATCGGCCAGACCATCCGCGTCAAGAACGTTCCGTTCGAGGTGATTGGTGTGATGGCGCGCAAGGGCCAGAGCGCCCAAGGGCAGGATCAGGACGACAGTGTCTTCCTGCCGCTGCAGAGCGCGCGCCAGCGCGTCATCGGCTCCAGCCGCGCCAAGAACCGCAGCATCGGCTCCATGCTGGTCAAGGTGCGCGAGGGCGAGGATATGGCTGAGGCCGAGGCCGAGATCAAATCCCTGTTGCGCCAGCGCCACAGGCTGCGCGAGGGCGACGAGGATGACTTTACCCTGCGTAACCTCTCCGACATTCTCTCAACCGTGGAAGCTTCGGCCCGCATCCTGTCCGTCGGACTTTCGGCTGTCGCGGCGGTGTCGCTGCTGGTGGGCGGCATTGGCATCATGAACATCATGCTGGTGAGCGTGACGGAACGTACCCGCGAGATCGGCGTGCGCATGGCGGTGGGGGCCACGCCGCGCGACGTGATGGGCCAATTCCTGATCGAGGCGACGACGTTGGCGCTGATCGGCGGCATGGCGGGAATCGTGCTGGGCGGGATTCTTTCGCAGGTCGTCTCGCGCATGGCGGGCTGGCCGCTTTACGTCGATGTTTCGGCGATTGTAATGGCCGTGGTGGTGTCGGGCCTGATCGGCATTGTGTCGGGGTTCTACCCGGCATGGCGGGCCAGCAGGCTGGACCCGGTGGAAGCGCTCAGGAGTGCGTGAGGGCAACTGTGGTTTGGCACAGTGCCTTCTCTTGGACGCACCTGTGCGCATATCTGGTTTCCCTTTTTGGATTATGATTATAGATTCTCTGAATTATCGACCTATAATTTCATATTTTATAGCGCTACAGGTAAAAAAGTTATAATTTCATATTTTAAAATTTCATGATACAAAGAGCGCTATAGGCACTTTTTATTGCGAAAAAATATCCTGATTAGCGCTCAAGAAGACGTAGCTTAACATGGATGGCAGAACAGCACAGGTTTTCTTCAAGGACCGTTTTGCAGGCTTGCTGGCTGAAACGGCGGGAGGCGGCACGCGCTTCTCGTATCAATCAGACTGGACAGGCGATATCGCCTGCGCGCTGCCAGCCGTGCGCCGCGAACATGACTGGGCGCGCGGTCTGCATCCGTTCTTCGAACACCTCGGTCCCGAGGGTTGGCTGCGGGAGCGGCAGGCGCGCAATGCGCAAATCGTGGAGGAAGACGATTTTGGCTTGCTGCTGCGCTACGGCAGGGATTGCATCGGCGCGGTGAGCATACTGCCGACAGAAGGCACCGTTATTGAAGCGGTCGTCACGGAAGTGGAGGTCAATCCGGGGCGGACGGTTTCCGGCGTACAGAAGAAGCTGCTGGTGGTCAAAACGGGCAAGGATCAGTTTCAGCCCGCAGCAGCGGATGGCCCGGCTCCCTATATTGCCAAGTTCAATCCGGAGGCCGAGCCGACGCTGGTGCGCAATGAAAGGCTCAGCCTCGCATGGACCGCAGCCGTGCTGGGCAAGCGGGAGGTCAACACCGCTGAAGTCGCGCGTGTCGCGGCGCTTGATCAAATCGCCCTGATCGTAACTCGCTTTGACCGTGGGCTGAAAGGCGAAAAGCTGCGGCTGGAGGATTGCGCGCAGATTCTCGGCAAGCCGCGCGGTCGCGATTACGCGGGCAAGTATAACGGAGCATATGAGGACATTGCCGGTGTGATCGACCGGTATTCCGCGCGCCCCGCCATCGACAAGGCGCGTTTCCTCAGCCGTCTCGTGGCCTACGCGCTGATCGGCAATTGCGATGCGCATCTCAAGAATTTCTCGCTGCTGGAAAGCGGGGATGGACTCAGGCTTTCACCTGCTTACGACATCGTGAACACGGCGCTTTACAATCGCTTTGACCAGCAATTTGCGCTCGCGATTGATGGTAAGAAGCATCAGCTCAGCGCCATCGACGGCCCGCTTCTCCGGCGCTTCAGCATGAGCATCGGCCTGCCAGAACGGGCAGTGGAGCAAATCTTCGCCGAGATCATCCGCAACACCCGCAAGGCCAGGCCAATCCTTCAGCCATCCGTCGGCGAACCGCCGGACGGCTTTGTCACCCGCTTTCAGGAAACCGTGGAGAACGCATGTCTCAGAATTCTCGCGGCCTGACGCCGCTGAACTGGCAGGATCTGGTCGAGGAGGCCCTGCGCCGCCGCAAGGACGAGCGCCTGACCCAGCGAGAGCATGCGGCGCTCGCCAATGTCAGCATTCCCACCATGGCCGCCTTTGAGCGAGCGGAAACGACGCTGACGCTGGCCAAGGCCTTCGACATCCTGCGTGTCATGGGGCTGGTGGATGAGCCGAAGTCGGGTGATGCGCATGATCGCTTCGTGCAGGAGGCTTTCGCGCGGTGGAAGAGTCTGGCCGACACGTTGCCCAAGGATTCACCGGGGCGGTTTCCGCATGGGTGGTTCCGGTTCGATTATCAGTTGCTGGGGGAGTTGAGGGAGGTGAGCCTGACAGAATTTGAGAGACTACTGGTTAGGGCCGAATTTAGCGACACAGGTT
>JANMFA010000241.1:0-5523 GCA_031377545.1 Hyphomicrobiales bacterium
TGACCATGCGCCTTCAGGAAGAAGGCCGCGATCATCGGCGTGATAAGACGCGCGACCGCAAGGCTGAGCAGCACCGAAACGACCACGGTGAAGCCAAAATTCTTGAAGAACTGACCCGAGATGCCGGGCATCAGGCCGACGGGCAGGAATACCGCGACAATCGCCATCGTCGTTGCGAACACCGCGAGGCCAATCTCGTCGGCAGCGTCCATCGACGCCTGGTATGCCGATTTGCCCATCCGCATGTGGCGCACGATATTCTCGATCTCGACGATGGCATCATCCACCAGAATGCCGGTCACCAGCGTGATTGCGAGAAGACTGACAAGGTTCAGCGAAAAGCCCATGGCGTCCATCACCCAGAACGTCGGGATGATCGACAGCGGCAGGGCCACGCAGGAGATCAGCGTCGCGCGCCAGTCCCTGAGGAAGATGAACACCACGACGACGGCCAGCAGCGCACCCTCGATCAGCGTGGTCATGGCGGAGCGGTAGTTGCCGTAGGTGTAGCGGACGGAATCATCAATGAGCCGATAGGTGAGGCTGGCGTTCTCCCGCTCAAGCTCGGCCATTTTCTTCACCACGACATTCTTCACGTCGTAGTCAGATGCGCCTTTGGCCCGGTAGATGGCTGCGGTCACCACAGCGGTTTCGGCGTTCAGGCGGCCGAATGTCCTGGGTTCTTCGAAGACATCCGTGATGTCGCCGAGCTCCCCCAGCCGAACATCGCGCCCTCCAGGCAGAATGATTTTGGTCATCGACAGATCATCGAGCGTGCGCGCCCCACCCAGAGTCCGGATGGTCTGCTCCTGACCGCCCACCTCACCCCTGCCGCCAGCGAGATCGACATTGGTGGCGCGCAGCTGCCGGTTCACATCGGCTGCCGTGATGCCCAGCGCGTTCAGTCGGTCCGGATCCAGCGTAATGCGGATTTCGCGGTCAACGCCGCCGATGCGCGTCACGCGCCCGACACCCTTGGCACCTTGAAGCTTGCGCTTCACCACATCATCGACATGCCAGGACAGCTGTTCCAGCGTCATGCCGGGTGAGGCCACGGCATAGGTTAGGATGGCCTGGCCCTCGACATCGATCTTCTCAATGATAGGCTCATCCACAGTGCGTGGCAGTTCGGCCCGGATCTTGGCGATCGCATCCTTCGTGTCGTTCAGGGCCTTCTCGACATTCACCTCAAGCTGGAACTCGACGATCGTGACCGAACGCCCGTCGTTGAGGGTCGTGATAAGCCGTTTCACGCCGGTCACACCGGCGAGACTGTCCTCGATGCGCTTGGCAACCTGCGTCTCCAGCTCGGCGGGTGCGGCACCGGATTGCGTCACGGTCACCGAAATCACCGGCACATCGATGTTGGGAAAGCGTGTGACGGGCAGCTGCATGAAGCTCACGACGCCCAGCAGGCACAGCACGATGAACAGCAGGATCGACGGAATAGGTCGCCGTATCGAATAGGCAGAGAAATTCACGGCCATGGGTCGCGTCCTCTCACTTCGCCTGAATCGGCGTGATGCGGTCGCCGTTGCGCAGGAACGTGCCTGAAATCGTCACAATGCTCTCACCGGGGGCCAGACCGGAGACAATCTCCAGCATTCCGGCAGCGCGGATGCCTGCCGACACCGTTCGGGTCTCCACAACCTCATTCTTCACAACCTGCACGCGTGGCCCTTCGTTGGTGAACAGCACGGCGGACAGCGGCGCGAGAATGGCATCTTTCCTTGCGATCTCGATCACCCCACGGCCAAAGCTGCCGATCGTAAGGCCCTCTGGCTTGTCGAGCGCGAGGCGCACGCGGCCAAGGCGTGTCGAGCGTGTGATTTCAGGTGACACAAGACGCACGGACGCAGTCAGCTCCGTGTCGCGGCCCGCAGGCTTTACCGTTGCCTTAAGTCCGGGGGTAATCCGCGCCAGCGACATTTCCGCGATATCGGCCTCAAGCTCGATCGCACCGTCCCGGATGATGCGAAACAGGGGCTCACCTGCCGCTCCCACAACCGAGCCGATCCGGGCCGTGCGTCGGCTGATCACGCCGTCCGTTGGAGCCTTGATCTCGGCGCGGCCCGAGCGGATCATCCATTCTCCGCGCTGGGCTTCAGCCAGCGCCTTGTCAGCTTCCGCCAGGCGCAACTGTTCGCGCGATGCTGACACTCGGGCGGCGGCCTGGAGTGCTGCGGCCTGCCGCTGATCGAAAGTCTCGGCCGATGCAAAGCCATCGGACCGCAGGCTCTGGGTGCGCTGGAACGAGGCCTGAGCCTGGGTGCGGTTGGCCTCGGCTTCAGCGATCGTGCTGCGTGCGGAGGCGATGCTGGCCTCTGAACGGGCAATCTGCGCCCGGTTCTGCGCCAGAGCGGAATCGATCATTTCCCGTGAAAGCCGTGCCAGAACCTGCCCTGCCTTCACGCGGTCGCCTTCCTCGACGAGGATTTCTGTCAGCGCATAGCCCTCGATCTGGACAGCCACGAGAATCTCTTCCCGCGCCACAAGCGTGCCGGTCACGATCACGGTATCGGTGATCGGTTGGCGCGAGACGGTCGTCACCGTGACGGAGGGCGCTGCACGCTCGGGCAGCTTTGCGGTTTCTGCAGCAAGTGCAGAGCCGGACATTGCCAGCAATGTCGCGAGCAAGGCGGGGTAGGGAACCTTGTTGAGCATCAGATAACCTCGGAGACAGACATGCCCTGCACGCCAATGGCCTGCAGGACGACGGGATAAATCAGGCCAAATGCGGCCTCGGCATCGAATGTGGCGCAATTGGCGCGGCGGCGATAAATTCCATCGCTGAGGATCAGCATCAGCAAAGCGACCTCTGCAGCGGGCGTGGCAGCCTTGATGCCGTCTGTTGTGCGCCAATGCACGACGAACGCGGTCAGAATGGCGTGAACCTCGCTGTCCATAAGCCGGCAGATATCGCCGATGCGTGGATTGCGTGCTCCTTCAGCCCACAATTCCATCATCAGAACGGTTTTCTCGCGCGGTTCCTCTACGAGGTGGCGACGACCGAGTGCCTCAAAGGTAGCGCGTGGATCGGGTGCTGCGTTCAAATGGACCATGTCAGCCATGAACCGTTCGCGATCCCGCTCGGTCATACCGGCGACAACATCGTCCTTGGAGGCGAAATAGCGGTACAGATTGCCGGGGCTCATGCCGCATTCCGTGGCGACATCCTGCATCGTGGCCTTGTGGAAGCCGGTTCGCGCAAAGCAGCGCTCCGCCGCATCAAGGATGCGGTCCTTTCGGTCCTGCGGCTGCAGTACAACAGAGGGTTCGGCCAGAGACATACGGATCCCAAGAAAGAGAATGAACGTCCATTCTCAATGAGAATAACCGTTCATTCTCACTCCGTCCAGTCCCGCTTCCATTCAATGTGATGACGCCACGCATCAACGGGCGTAGCTGCATTCCTTGATCAGGCGTGCGACCAGGCCATCCAGAAACTGGCTGGTGCGCTCGTCCTTGAGGGAGCCATCGTCGTTCCAGGCGGCGTCGCCGCCCCCGACGGCCACCATTTCCGGAATGACCAGTGCGCCCATGCCCAATGCCAGCACCGTCCGCATCTGGGTCAATCCGCGATAGCCGCCCAGCGCACCCGGCGATGCCGCCGACAGGGCAACCACCTTTCCGGCAAGTCCCGGAGCGCCCGGCTTGGCGACCGTGGCCCAGTCCAGCGCGTTCTTGAGGGCCGGCGCATAGCCCGCGTTATACTCGGGTGACGCGATGAAAAGGCCGTGCTGCGCATCGATCAATTCACGGAGCGCCATGGCAGGAGCCGGGTGATTGCCGAAGCCCGTGGCATCCACCATCGGCAGGGGAAAGTCTGCGAGCGATACCTGTGTGATGGCGGCGCCTGAGGCTTTCAGTTTAACTGCAGCAAGCGTCGCCAGCCGTGTGTTCAAAGAGCCCGCGCGCGTTGAGCCGGACATGATGAGAATTTTGGGAGCTGACATCGATCACCTGATCAGAAGGAAGGAGGCCCCGTAGATAGGACCAAACGACCCTCATTGCATCCGTCATTCGTGCAAATTCGGATTGCATCGGTGTCATTTCCTATGATTTCATTGCAAATGTGCAATCAGGCCACAAGCCGCTCCGCAGCCTGCAGATCCACTGAAACAAGCTGGCTGATGCCGCGCTCGGCCATCGTGACGCCGAACAGCCGGTCCATCCGCGACATCGTGATCGGGTTGTGCGTGATGATAATGAAGCGGGTCGCGGTCGTCTTCACCATCTCGTCCAGCAGCGCACAGAGGCGCTCCACATTATGATCGTCCAGTGGCGCGTCGATTTCATCCAGCACGCAGATGGGTGACGGGTTGGTCAGAAACACAGCGAAGATCAGCGCTGTTGCGGTCAAGGCCTGCTCACCGCCCGACAGCAGGGTAAGCACGGTCGGCTTCTTGCCCGGCGGCTTGGCCAATATCTCCAGGCCTGCTTCCAGCGGATCATCGCTTTCGATCAGCTGCAGTTCGGCATCGCCACCATCAAAAAGCGTCGAGAAGAGGCGCTTGAAATGCCCGTTCACGATATCGAACGAGGCCAGCAGACGCTCGCGCCCCTCCGAATTGAGCGACTGGATGCCGCGCCGGAGCTTGCGGATCGCAGCATCGAGATCTTCCCGCTCCGCCGTCAGGTCGTTGCGGCTCTGTTCGGCCTCCTGCAGTTCCTCGTCCGCCCGCAGGTTGACCGCACCGAGCCGCTCGCGCTCACGTTTGAGGTTCTGCAACCGCTCCTCGGTTTGCCGCAAAGGAGGGAGATCCTGTCCAGGCGTCAACCCGGCAAGCTCGGCCAGACCGGAAGGAGCAACCTCAAGCGTCTCTTCAACCGCCTTCTCAACCTCCCCGACGCGAGCCATGCCCGCTTCCACCAGCGTCTCGGAGCGCGCACGCGCCTCCCTTGCTGTCGAGAGATCCTGCAACATCGCCCGCGCTGCCTTGTCGGTCTCGGTGAGCGTGGTCTCGGCCATGGCGCGCTTGTCGGCCGCATCCTTGCGAGCGGCTTCCGCCTGATCGATCTCGTGAATGATCGCGCGGCGGCGAACGACGAAATCATCGGGGGCAGCCTCAAGCTGCCTTTGCTCGTCCTGCACGGATGCCACCCGGCCAGCAAGCTCCTCTGCCAGTTGTGCCGCGCGTGCCTTGCGCTCGGTCCAGGCCTTGATCTCATTGAGCACGGTCTGGCGGCGGGCGTTGCGCAGTTCCACCTCCCGGTCGATGGTTTGCAGCGCCGCCCGCGCTTCCGCCGCATCGGCCCGGCGCTGGGCCACGGCCATCCGGCGTTCATTGACGATGCCGGCAAGCTCCGCGTCGGGCTGGAACCCGGTCAGTGTCTGATCCGCCACCTGCCTGGCAGCGGCGGCCTCATCACGGTTGGCGGCCAGGCGTGTGCGGTTGTCGGTCAGCGCCTGCAGCCGCGCGGCGCGTTCGGCGTCCTTGCGTTCTGCCGCTCCCAGCAGATCCCGGGCGAGATCGGAGGCCTGCCGCGCCTGGCGGTCCAGCGTCCGCGCCTCCTGGTCGG
>JANMFA010000139.1:0-2070 GCA_031377545.1 Hyphomicrobiales bacterium
TGGTCGCCAGCGAGGCGCGCGAACCTTTGAAGTCCGAATTCAGGTCCATCGTGGAAGCGCAGTCCGTCGGCTTGTCGGTCGGCGACGCCTGTGCGCGTCTGTTCACGCGAATGCCGATCCAGGAGGCCAACTTCTTTGTGATCGTGATTCAGATCCAGCAGAAGGCGGGCGGCAATCTTTCGGAGGCGCTCGGCAATCTGTCACGGGTGCTGCGCGAGCGCCGGAAAATGAAAGCCAAGGTTCAGGCCATGAGTATGGAGGCGAAGGCTTCGGCCTGGATCATCGGCTCCTTGCCTATCATCGTCGCTGTCCTGATGCAGTTTGCGAGTCCCGGCTTCATCAATCCGCTGATTTTTACCCAGGCCGGGCATCTGATGTTGCTGGGATCGGCCTTCTGGATGCTGTGCGGCATCGTCATGATGAAATCCATGATCAACTTCGATATCTAGGAAACGGTGATGTTTGATCTGATCGTCGCCAAACTTGTCAGCCCGGCCTTTCTGGCGATGGTGCTGACCGGCATCGCCGCAGCGGCGGCTGTCGTGACAGTGGCCCTGCCATTCCTGGAGAGAGAAGAGCTTGGCCAGCGCATGAAGGATGTTGCGCTCGAGCGGGACCGTATTCGGGCCCGGGAACGCGAACGGCTCAATCAGGGTGAGAACGGCAAGCGAGGCCCGCTGCGGCAGGAGGGCAAGGCCTATATCCGGCAGCTTGTGGATGACTTCAATCTGGCATCCTGGCTGGGCACCGATGATGCCAAACTGCGACTCCAGATGGCCGGCTACCGCGGGCAGCAGGCGGAATACACCTTCATTTTCTTCCGCCTTGTCATGCCGGTGATAACTTTCGTTGGCGGCGTCATCTATGCCTTCGGGTTCATGGAGGATGGTTTCATCGTAAAAGTCCTGGTTTCGGTTGTTTCGGTTTACGCTGGCATCAAGCTACCCGAGTTGTTCATCGGCAATCAGATTTCGAAGCGGCAGGCCTCCATCCGCCGGGCATTTCCGGATGCGTTGGATCTGACACTGATCTGCGTTGAATCCGGCATGTCGACCGAGGCGGCCTTCCGCAAGGTCGCGGTCGAGATTGGTCTGCAGTCAATTCCGCTTGCTGAGGAACTGACGCTCGCGACCGCAGAGCTTTCGTATCTCTCCGACCGCCGTCAGGCATACGAGAATCTGGGCACGCGCACGGGTCTGGAGGGCGTAAAATCAGTGTGCACGGCACTCATCCAGGCAGAGCGCTACGGCACGCCAATCGCCACCGCCTTGCGTGTCCTGTCGCAGGAGTTTCGCGACATGCGCATGAACGAGGCGGAGAAGAAAGCCGCAGCACTGCCGCCGAAACTCACCGTGCCCATGATCCTATTTTTCCTCCCCGTTCTCTTCGTGATAATTCTGGGTCCGGCGCTCATCGACGTGATGGGCTGGCAATAGTCTATTGGTTTTCTGCGATGTCAGGTGTCGTCTGCCATAAAAATTGAGAGTGTCAGACTCTCTCAATGCGAGTGACATAAAGCACTGTGACAGTCGCTCTCAGCCATGCGAATTATGCATGAAGTACTATTCGCCGTCATGAAGGTCGGCATGTGTCAGAAAATGCGAAAACTGCCGGAATAGCTGCGGTCGCGTGTGCAGGCTTTCGTGAGAGGCTTTTTTGTGGTGGTCAGCCTGACTCTTCCGTTCTGTCGGAGTTTGGTTCCGCTTGGTCAAATTTTTGCTTCCGCAACTGACTAGGTGTTTAGTCCCGGCATTTGCTGGAGCGGATCGAGCTTGAATCGCTGTGGATCAGTTGTCCATCTTTTGCAGATGAACTCGTAGGGCGTGAGCCCCTTCAGTGTCTTGAGGCGACGACCGAAGTTGTAAGCGCTGACCTTCATCGCAGCATTGCGCCATGACCGCAGCATTGCGCCATGACCGCAGCATTGCGCCATGACCGCAGCATTGCGCCATGACCGTATCGATGCGCCGTGGGTGATCGACGGGCCGTGGGTGATCGACGGGCCGATCAACGGCGACATCTTCACCGCCTATGTGCGCAAGGTGCTCGTTCCGACCCTGGCAAGGGGCG
>JANMFA010000295.1:0-1839 GCA_031377545.1 Hyphomicrobiales bacterium
AGTTGGACAAAATTGAGCGCATTCGTAAAAGTGCACTGGGGGATAACAAACGGCTCATGGTGTTGTATACCGAAGAATTGACGGATCAAATCAACGAGCCAGAGGCCATTGCAGAAAAGATCCGGCGTGCCCTTGCCAGTCATGACAATGTCACCAACGCGAAGCGAGCCGTCGCGGAAGACCGAGAAATCGTTGGCAACGCCATAGCCGTTCGCCGTGCAGGCACAGGACTTATCGATGCTCTTGCGGTAACTGAAGGCCTGTCCAAGGGAAGCGTAGCGCTTGCCATTGTCCCTCGAGCGGGCGGTATCGATATCCGTCCCGACTTCGCCGATGTAAACCCGCGTCTCGGCGGTGGGGCACAGGCGGTTGCAGGCCGCGGCATCAGAACTGTCAGACCCGGTGCCGGAGCCAATAGGGAAGTAGAAGCCGTCACAGGTGCGCACGCAGTAGGTCACGCGGCTGCCCGTGCCGTACTGGATGCGGGATGGTGCGGGCAGCGTGTGGCTCGCAGAACTTGCCTCGCGCGTCACATTCCTCGCCTTGCGACGGGGCTGCTCCTGCTGGAAGATCTGGTCGGTTGGCAGAAAGCCTGTGAAGGGCGCGTAGGATGCGACAAGCCGATTGCCGGGTTGTTGCGCCGCTGCGGTTCGGCGCTGGGTCGGCTGCGTGGCCGGGAAAAATGCACGGGGTGCATAATATGCGACGGGATAGGCCTGAGGAGCCGCGCGCACAACTGGCGCGGGTACCAGCGACCGTGTCTGCGTGCGCACAAAAGCCAAAACGCCAGTGTCGTCGTTGGCCTTCACGACGATTGCACCGAACGCTGACAGACCGATCAAAGCCGCGACGGAAGCGATGCCGAGCCGGACGAGTGAGCCAGTGGGCTGAGGTATGGACTTCGCAGGAGCCGCAACACCAAGGAGTGCACGCGGGTCAACCCGCCGTGCCAGATGGTCGGACATTACTAACTCCTGATACAGTTGCCGCCGCATCTGAACCGCTTAACCGATTATTAAAGATGTGCGTTAGATGCAATCGAAATTAACGTGAATCAGAAAGGATTTGCGCCAACGCAAGCAGCGCGCAGTGACCAATCCGGGCGTGCCGCTCTGCAGGTGAGGCGGCATTCCGGGCGGACTGAAAGCGCTTCTTCAGGCGAACGCAAACATTCCTGCCTTTCTGGCTGGCGACTGGGGCGGCAAGACCTTGCATCCAGCACCAACCTCGGCTAATGCGTGCGCTCCACGCGCCCTCGGGCGTGATGGGGGATCGTCTAACGGTAGGACCCCAGACTCTGACTCTGGTTGTCTAGGTTCGAATCCTAGTCCCCCAGCCAACTCCTTGATATTATTGAGATAGTTGGCTTGTTTTCTTCGGTCTCGCGGACATTTCTTCGCCAAAGCCCGCGCGGAAGAAAAATCTCCCCTCTGCTATCGGCCAACAGCCTGCTCAGGCGTGTGCCTGTTTCCGGGCCTGCGCCAGCTTGATCAGCCAGGGAGCCAATACGGCCGCCAAAGCGCAGGCGAGCAGGAAAGCGGAGATCGGACGTGTCAGGAAAATGCTGATGCTGCCATGGGACAAGGTCAGTGACTGCCGCAGCGAGTTTTCGAATATCACGCCGAGGACCAGTCCGAGGATCATGGGTGCCGCTGGCCAGTCGTAGCGCATCATGAGCCAGCCCAGAACACCAAAGCCCAGCAGCATCCAGACATCCTCGATGGAATTCGACTGCGAATAGACGCCAGCGATACAGAGCGCGAGGATCGGTGGATATAGATAGGGGTAGGGAACACGCAGGAGCTGCGCAAAGAGACCCGCCAGCGGCAGGTTCATGAT
>JANMFA010000304.1:0-9495 GCA_031377545.1 Hyphomicrobiales bacterium
GCGGATCGATTCCTTCAGGCAATGCATGTCCGTCTCTCCCGTCCAGAAAAAGGCGGGCAGTTTGCGCTTGGCATCAAGATGGTTGGTCCCGGCGTAGGACGGCATGTGCATCCAGTAGAGGCCGCGCACGAACTCACGCCAGCCCAGAACCTGCCGGATAAAGCCCTCGACCGCATTCAACGGAGCATGACCCCGCTGGTAGGCCGCCTCGGCCGCATCGCAGACCTCGCGCGCCGTCAGCAGTCCGGCGTTGAGATAGGGTGAAATCACACTGTGGTAGAGAAAGTCTTCTCCCGTTTTCATCGCGTCCTGAAAGTCGCCAAAGCCGTCAAGGCAGGTCGCGATGAAATGCTCCAGCGCCTCCACCGCCTCGACACGGGTTACGCCCCATCCGAAGGGTTCGAGATCACCGAAATGATCGCCAAAGCGTTTGGCAACCAGTTCCAGCACATCGCGTGTGATCGCATCCGGCACGAAACGCTGGCGTTTCGGGAGCACCGTTCTGTCCGGCAGGCGCTTTCGGTTGTCGTGATCGTAGTTCCAGGCTCCACCTTCCGGCTGGTCGCCATCCATCAGCAGACCGGTCTTGCGCCGCATCTCGCGGTAGAAAAATTCCATGCGGTATTGCTTGCGCCCATCCGCCCAGCGCAAAAACTCGTCCCGTGACGCCATGAAGCGGTCGTCCTCACAGATGTGAACGGGAATGCCGAAGTTCTCCCGCCAGTCCAGCATCATTTCCCACACCCGCCATTCGCCAGGCTCGGTGACGAAGACTTCGGTTGCACCGTGACGCTGGGCCGCTCGCTCCAGTTCCGTGGTGAAGGAATGGGTGTTGGCAGGATCGTCGAGCCGAACATAATCCACCACAAGACCTTCCTGCTTCAGCGATTCTGCGAAATGACGCATCGCACTGAAAATGAAAGCGATTTTTTGCTTGTGGTGACGAACGTAGGTCGCCTCCTCCTGAACCTCGACCATCAGGACGATATCGTTGGCCTTGTCGATGCCGTTAAGCACCGATAGCGAGCGGCTGAGCTGGTCTCCCAGGATGAGGCGCAGGGTCGTCATGGTGCCTTCTTGAACGAAACGGTTTGGGCGCGCGCTGGATTCCTCGGGGTGGTGCGGCACCGGTGCGAGCAGTACTTCACCTCGTCCCAGACCATTTCCCACTTCTTGCGCCAAACGAATGGCAAACCGCAAACCACGCAGGGTTTGCTCGGGAGATCGCCCTTCCTGCGCATCTTCGGCAAGTGTCAGCCTTTCGTGCGCAGCGTGGAGCGTCCGCCATCGACGCCGATGATCTGGCCCGTCATCCAGCCTGCATCATCCGAGATCAGGAACGCGGCCAGCCTGGCGCTGTCTTCCGCTTCGCCGAGGCGCGGGATGGCATGCATCTGCGCAATGGCCGCTGCCATCTGCTCGTTGCCGGTCAGCGCCTTGGCAAGCGCGGTTCTGGTCAGAGAAGGTGCGATGGTGTTGACGCGGATCTTGGGGGCAAGCTCTGCCGCGAGCGCGAGCGTGAGACCTTCCACGGCACCCTTGGCCATGGCGACCGAGGCATGGGCCGTGAATCCCTGCGCAACCGCAACGGTCGAGAACAGCACAACCGATGCCGTGCCTTCATGGGCCTTCAGCGCAGGAAGTGCCTTCTGGACCGCAAGTGCCGCGCCTTGCGCGTTGATACGAAAATCACGTTCGAAATCAGCCGATGTCAACCGGGCCAGTGGCTTCAGGTTGATCGTTCCGACGGCATAGACCAGGCCGACGAGCACCGGACCGGCTTCAGCCGATACCCGGTCAAACGAGGTGATGTCCTCGACATCCGCCACGGTATGGCTTGCACCCAGTTCAGCCGAAAGCGGTGCGAGCTTGGCCTCGTCGCGTCCGGCCAGGTGAATCGCGTGTCCGCACGCCGCAAGGATACGGGCCGTCGCCGCACCAATCCCTCCGGACCCACCATAGACCAGGATTTTTCCGTTCATCGCTTCGCATTCCGGAATGATTTTCGGGAGGAGGCCCCTTTGGCCCGCGCACTTTTCCTGAAGCGGCGGGCCAAAGGGGGAACTGGCGCCGTCATGGGGCGGCCTGTAAGTAGATATACGGCGCTGATACCTATCTGGTTTTAAAAGGATTTGATGATTTTTCGGCAGCTGGATTTCGATGGTGGCCGCGCATTCCCTGCGCCGAAATTTCCAGTTTCGCCCAATCCTTAACGAGACACTCCGGCGTTGGCGGATGGACGGAAACCACCTGTTATCCCTCACAGTGTCCCCTTTTCGGACTCCGCTTGATGAAGAACTGCTGAATTAACCGTCTTTCGCAGGCCTCTCTTCACCAGACCGGCAAGGAAAAGCGCCTCGCTCTATAACAGAGCAACAGGATTCACCCCCCGGCAGCCGCAATGCCTGTAAAAGTGTGGGATCGGTGAAAGAAGGCGGAAACCGCTCCATTCCCACCGGTGGCGTGAAACAAGAGAACAGGCGGCCATCAGGCCATGATGAACAGGGCATACACACAGGCAGGGAGCGCGGTTGAACGCGTCCTGGTTGTTGCGGCAGACGCAGCAGCCACTGCCCCCCTGTGCCTGGAGCTCATGAAGCGCGGTGCCAGCGTCTCGGCCATGGGCGAGATCGCACAGGCGACCACCGCAGCCCGCCAGCAACATTTCGACGTGATCATGGTTGCCGCGCGTGATGACGCGAACGCGACCGCCCTGCTCTTGCAGGTGCTGAAGGCGGAAGCGCTCGGCTCACCGAAAATTCTGCTGCTGATCGATCCGGAACGCGCAACCAGCTATGGTACGGCCATCTTCACAGCGGACGAGATGCTGGCCTCGACGCTCAATCCGGAGCGCATCGCGGACGCGACCGGCATCGGCGTCGAAACCGAAGCCCCCCGCGCACAGAACCTGCCCGCCGTCTTTGCCGAACCGAAATTCAAGATCCTCGCACTCCCCGCCGGTCTTTCGCGCGATCTGCTGCCGCGCGACGTGGCACAGGTCGAGCGTGGCGAAATTCCCGATGCCATTATCCTGACAGAGCCGGATGCCGACGCGGCGATCAGCGCCTGGATGTCGGCGGCCACCGCTGCCGTCGTGCCGATCATCGATGTCAGCGGTCGGAACAAGGACCGCGCGGATATCTCGATCAGCACGATGTCGGGGCTTGGCATCGCGGAAGCCATGGAAATGGCCAAGCCGCTGACCGCACGCATGCGCCAGCTGCCCGAAGCCTATCACCGCACGCGTGATCCCAAGCACATGCTGCTGGCGCGCCTCGCCGTGCGCGAGCGCGGCATGCAGGCGAACCGCAGCGCCGGCCTCAAGGAAATCGTGTCCTATCGCGATGAAACGGCCATCGGCGGCGTGCTGCACCAGGCGGAAGCACTGGCACGGATCGGACTCCTGAAGAAGAGCTTCTTCGAGAAAGTGCAGTGCTGCCCATCCTGCTCATCCGCCCGCCTTCTGGTGCGCGAGGAATGTGCGAAGTGCCGCTCGGCGGATGTGACGGAGGAATCCATCATCCACCATCTGCGCTGCGGCTATCAGGGTCCGGAGCGCGATTTCCGCAAGGGCCGCGATCTCGTCTGCCCGAAATGCAGCCATCATTGCGAGCATTTCTCAGTGGACTACGACAAGCCGGGCATGCTGGTGATCTGCAATTCCTGCGCGCACACCACGGGCGAGGCTGAAGTCGGCTTCAAGTGCCTGGACTGCGACAACGGTTTTGAAGGCGACAAGGCCAGTTCGCGGACGTTCCATGAATTCGCGCTGACTGACGAAGGACGCAGGCAAGCCTTTGATCCGCCGCTCAGCGGCTATGGCGACGCCAGCGAACAGGATACCGGGGAAGGCGTGCGCGACCGGTTGCGCCGCTTCATCAAGAGCAATGCGCTGAAGCAAACGCCTTGCGCCGCAATGATGATCAAGGTCGATCCTGAACGCGAGACCCAAAAGGCCATTGGCGACAAGCGCTTCCACCAAGCGCTGGCGCTCTACGCCTCCGTGCTGCGCGAGGTGTTCGAGCAGGAAGTCGAGATCATCGAATCCGCCACGACCTTCCTTGTCCTGATCAACGACGAGGTCGCTTCCAACGTCGAGACATCGCTGCCCGAGATCCGGCGCGAATTGGAGCAGAACCTCGCGGTGGACCTCAAGGCGCGGTATCACGTGTTTGGACCGGACGAGATCGAGACTCTGCTGTAAGCGGCGGATTTGTCAGCGCTGCGTCAACTTGGCGCGTCCTTCGAGGCTCGCTGTCGCTCGCACCTCAGGATGAGGACGTTCGTGTTTTGCAGCTCTCAAGGATTCTCATCGTGAGACGCGACCGACAGCGAGCCTCGAAGGAACGCGCAACCCCAATGCAAAACGCCCAAAAGCCGGACGCGCCTCAGCACTCCGGCTTTTTCATTGTTCGGATAATGAGTAGGACGGACGCCCTCAGGCGACCTTGTCCACCAGCCGTCCCTGCCCCGCAGGAGCAGCCGCCTTGGCGGATTCGGCTGCTGCCTCGACCACGGCGACAATCGCCTGCTCGGATTGCGCAGCCATCTTCAGTGCCGTGATGCTCGTTCCGCCTTCAGCATTGAGCGCAGCGCGGGTGTTGGAAGAGAGGGAAACGCTATCCATTCTGGAATCCTCAGGGTTGTGACAGGACGATATCACCACGAGAGTCTGAAATTCGCGTCATCGGATTGCGTAAAATTTGAGGAAGCAGGCCGTTTTTCCGGCCTGATAGCAGCGGGATGACGTTTCCTAACCGTTCCTTCATCGCTGATGCGCTATTCAAAACACTCAATGCAACAACTGCTTAGGCAACTGACATCCCGTGCTCGTCGACTGGTTCAATAGCAGCCTTGCCATGCTCGCTGGCATGCCGTTCACGGCAATCATCATGCTGTTTTCGTTCTCCCTGTTCCTGGAATGGCCGCGCTACATCACGACCTTCATCCCGGCGCTGGTGATCATCTTCAGGGAATTTGCACGCGACCCAGGTCCCATGCCCCATGTTGGCAGGGTTTCGATCCTCATTCCTGGTCACAACGAGGCGGACTCCATCGAAAAATGCGTGCTGTCGCTCTCGGAACAGACATACCGGAACTTTGAGATTGTCTGCGTCTCGGATGGGTCCACGGACGAGACCTATGCCATCATGAAGCGCCTGCAGCGTGAAGGAAAAGTGGACAAGATCGCGGAATGCGCGATCCGTGGCGGCAAGTCTTCGGCCATCAATCTGGGCATGCGGCTTGCTTCGGGCGATATCGTCCTCGTCATCGACTGTGACTGCTCATTCGAGCGAACCGCCATCGAGGAGATCGTCCGGCCATTCGCCGACCCGCGCATCGGTGCCGTCGGCGGCTCGGTGCTGGTTCGCAATGGCGAGGCCTCGATTACTGCTTCGCTGCAAACCATCGAATACATGGTTGGTATCCAGATCGGCCGTACCGGCCTCGACATGTTCGGCCAACTCTCGATCATCTCGGGCGCCTTTGGCGCCTTTCGGCGCGAGGCGTTCATGCGCGTCGGCATGATGGACCAGGGTCCGGGAGAAGACGGCGACATCACGATGCGGCTCAGGCTTGCCGGATACAATATCGGCTTCGCGGTGCGCTCTGTGGCCTACACGGACGTTCCGACCCACATGTACAACCTGATCATGCAACGCAAGCGATGGGAGCGTGATGCGCTGTGGACCCGGACGCGGAAATACGGCTTTACCTACAATCCGTTCAGCCCCAATTTCAAATTGCGTGAGCTCGCTCACCAGATCGATTTTCTTTTCATGGATGTCGTCTGCTGCTTTATCGCACCGTTCTATATCACTTGGCTGTTTCTGACTTTTGGCCTGAGCTTCACACTGTTCATCACACTCATGACCTATATGGCGTTCCTGAGCGTCGACTTCTTCATGTTCGTCTGCGCATGTCTGTCGACCCGCAAGAGCACATACTGGAAATTCTGGCCATTCATGATGATCTACGGCCCATGGAAGGGCTATTTCATGCGCTATGCACGCCTTTACACATTCATTGAGGAGTGGATTTATTCAGCGTCGCGCCACGACAATTTCGCACCACCCAAGGTCAACGACTGGATCCGGTGGAAGTGAGCGGACAGGCACCGCCGTCGCCGTAATCCTTTCGACCAATTCCGTCTGTCTTCCCTAAAACTTTACCTTTTTGCGCCAAAGCTGACGTTGCGTCAGTTGGCCCCTCCGGGCCCGCTGGTCGTGCGTGGGCTGAACAATGATCAAGGCGATCCGGAAAAGGGCGCGACCCGACAATCTGAAGAACCAGGTCCGCGCAGGCGGCCAGAGTTTTGCACGCCGCCTTTATTTCTACTGCGTCGTCGGCGTCTTCGTCATGCTGGGCTGGACATTCACCGGCCACTGGTTCTTCCTTGACGCCGAAGGCATCGTAACCAAGGAGCGCACCATCATTGCGCCGGACTACGCCGCGCGGGTGCTGGCGATCCATGTGAAGTCCGGTGATAAGGTGAAGCCCGGCACGCATATTGCCACGCTGCAATCCCGCGAGATTCTCGACTCCATCGCCGAACTGACCACACGGCGTGCGACGATCCTCAGCCGCGAGGCGCAGATTGCAGGCCGCATCGAAACGATCCGCAAAGTGCTTCCAAGCGCGATCGAGCGCCGGACGCGGGCGGTTCAGACGCAAAGCCAGATGGCGGCGCTCAGCGCCAAAGGACTCACCACCGGCCCGCGTGTCCAGGACTCGCAGCGCGAGTTCTATGAAGCGCAACGCGAGGAAAGCTCGCTTTCGACGGAGCTTCAGGCGCTGGAAGCCGAGCACCGCAACATCCTCGCCTCACGCAAGGAGATGGACGGGGTCATCGGGCAGGTGCAGGCGAACTACAACAATGGCAGGGTCGTCGCACAGATCGAAGGCGTGGTTGGTCCCAAGGTGCCAAACCTCGGCCAGATCGTGAAATCCGGCGATCCGCTGGTGGAGCTCTATCGCGGCGACATGTTCGTGCTGGCATACATGCCCGTTGGTCGCCTCTACAGCATCCTGCCCAATGATTCCGTGCGCGTCTCCGACGGACAGCACAATTTTGCGGGTCGTGTGGAGCGGATCGAAACCGTCACGGATGCCCTGCCCCCAGAGTTTCAGGTGAACTTTCGTTCGCAGGACAGGCAGCAGCTCTTCCGCATTGTATTCGACGAGATGCCACCCTTCGCCATCCAGTCGAAGACCAGGATATCGTCCAACTGGTCACCCCAAGGGTTGATGACACTGGGCAAAGGCGTCGTGATCGGCCTTGGTGAAACGGTGAGCGGCTGGCTCAGGTTTGGTGGAACCCAGACGGCGGGGAAATAGGGTGCAGCGCCGCTGCTGGCTAACGACCTTGAAGCTTCGCCAGTGCCTCCGGTGTGTCCACATCGGTCAGCACGGCCACATCATCGATCATGACTTCCACCACGCCATCACCTGCTGAATCCAGCAGCTTGCGCGCGCCCATATCGCCTTCCAGCGCCATGACCGCTTCAAAGAGGCTCCGCCCGATCAGAATCGGATTGCCGCGCTGGCCACCCACCATGGGCACCACGGCTTTCACCAGCGGTTTTTCGACAAAAGCAGCGATGAGGCGGTTGATGATCTGGGGCGTCACATGCGGCATGTCACCGAGCATGACGAGAGCCCCTGATGCCGAATCTGGAACCGCCGCGATTCCGGCCTTGAGCGAAGTCGCCATGCCTCTTGCAAAATCGGGATTGTGCACGATGTGCGTTTCTATGTCGGCCAGAGCCGGGCCCACACGCTCGGCATCGTGGCCCACGACCGTGATCACGGGTGACGCGCCCGAAGCCGCTACGGCCTCATGGGGGTAGCGCACCAGCGGCTTGCCGCCCAGAACAGCGGTCATCTTCGCGCCACCCATGCGCGTGCCCTTGCCAGCGGCCAGGATGACGGCCGCTACCTGCGGATGGGCGACGGAATCGGGATCGCGCGGCTGCGGACGGGAAACAATCTCCATCAGCAGACCGCCAACGCCCATCTTGCGGATATCGGCCGGCGTGACCTTCAGATCCGCGATCAGGCGCTCCAGCACCCAGTCAAAACCGTTTTCCTTGGGTGAGCGCGCGCAGCCCGGCGCGCCTATAACGGGACGGCCTTCCAGAGAACCCAGCATCAGGAGATTGCCCGGATCGACCGGCATGCCGAGATGCGTCACCGTTCCTCCCGCCGCCTCCAGTGCTGCCGGGATCACATCACGCCGGTCCGTGATGGCGGAAGCACCGAAAATGATGGTGATGTCCGCTCCAAGCCCACGGGCGCGCGGCAAGACCTCCGCCAGGTCGTCAACCGTATGATGCACGCGGATGTCGCAAAGGCGCTCGGAAAATCCGAGATTCTCCAGCCGCTGGTCCAGCACCTTCAGTGACTTGTCCACGACGGAAGATTTGAGGCCTGGAAGAAGCGTGGAAAACACCGCCACCTTCTTGTCCGTGAATGGCGCGATGCGGATCGCGCCATTGCCTGCGGCAATGGCCTGATCCACCAGTCTGGCCGATGTCGCGAAGGGAATAATCTTCACCGTCGCCACCATTTCGCCCGGCTGAACACGCCTGAAATTGGGCAGGGTCGCCAGCGTAATGGCCTCGTCTATCGCATTGATCGCATCGACCCGCGCCTGATCCACCAGCAACACGCCGGGGCTGGCCGCGAAGAGATTGACGCGACCGGTGAATGGCCTCTCGGCAATCACCTCCACATCAATAACCGCTGCCCCCAGACGCTCCGCCGCGAGATCTTCGCTCAGGTCGCCCTTGTCGAGACGGGCCACGGTGACCGCCGCCACGCCTGCCTTGAACATGGCATTCACATGGTCCTCGGTGATCACCGTCCCCTTTTTCAGAACCAGATCGCCCTCCCTCAGGGCATGGGCCAGCGTGCCGCCGATAGCGTCGCGGATGGGGACAGGACCGAATTTCAAGTGTCAGTATCCTTGCGCAGCGTGGCGATGATCTCGCCCAGAATTGCGACGGCGATCTCGGCAGGACTGACCGCACCGATGTTCAGCCCGATGGGGGCATGAATCCGCGCCAGGGCGTCGGGCATGAAACCGGCGGCTTGCAGGCGCGCTATCCTCCCCGCATGGGTCTTCCGGGAACCCAGCGCACCGATATAGAAGCATTCCGCCCGCAAGGCATGCTCCAGCGCCGGATCGTCAATCTTCGGATCGTGGGTCAATGCCACGAAGGCGGTGTACCGGTCGACGCCGAGCGGCGGCAGGGCCACATCCGGCCAATCCGCAATCAGCACCACGTCAGGGAAGCGTTCCGGCGTGGCAAACGCCGTGCGCGGGTCCACCACGATCATGTCAAGACCAAGCGTCTTGGCGATGGGCACCATGGCCTGCGAGATATGCACTGCGCCGGTCACCACAACCTTCACCGGCGGCACATGCACGGTGAGAAACAGCTTCCTGCCGTTCACATCCACCATGGCGCTTTTGCCTTGGCGGATCGCGGC
>JANMFA010000319.1:0-2390 GCA_031377545.1 Hyphomicrobiales bacterium
GTCCCACGACATACAGATCCGTCGGATTGCGCCCCAGCAGGCGCTGGATCGTCTGGAAGCTGTTCTCCCCGTCATGCAGAGCGGGATAGGCCTTGAGATAGAGCCTTCCCAGGTTGATGTTTCCCGAGAACAGTCCCGAAATTCTCACCCGCAATGGCCCCATGCGCGACAGCGCGGCTTGAGCGGCTGGGGATATCGGCGGCGGAATTTCGCCCTCGCCCAGCGATCCCGCGATCGTCGCATGCAGCATGTCTGCACGCTGATCCATAATGTTCCAGGCGATCTTGGGCGCAAGACTAGACCGCCTGATCGCATCATCAAGCGCGCGAAAGGCGGGGCTGGCTTTCAATGCGTCCCATGAAACGGGCAGCACGAGCGAGTGGATGCGCGCATGGCGACCCATATCATAGGATTTTCCCGGACTTCGCGCGATCACATCGTCATGTGCCGGATTGACCAGCGGGAGATGCGCAAGGCGATAGGACTCATCCAGCTTCATGGGCACGCCGGGCGCGAAAGCCGTGCGCGAACGGTCGTATCCCAACTGGTCATCGGCGACAAAAACAGGATTGGAGACGGCAACGTGCATCGGCACGAGGATAGCGTTTCGCCCTTAACGGACTCTATCGTGAAATGGTGGGCAGTGAGAGGATCGAACTCCCGACCAGTCCGGTGTAAACGGACGGCTCTACCGCTGAGCTAACTGCCCACAACGATGGCGCAGGTAGCACAGGCGCTGCCTTTCCGCCAAGCCCGGAACTTGATCGCTGACGGGGCTCCTACTGCTTTGTTGCGTCCGCAACAATTCCTTCGAGCGCCTTGCCCATGTTCGCCAGAGGCTGCGCTGCGCATTCCGCCACCTTGTGCCGATCACTGAACATTTGCGGTGTGTTGACCGTGACGTTCACGACACCGTCTGCTGCCTGCCAGACGAGAGCCTTCAACGGCAGATCGAGCCCGGCTGTCTGGTTGCAAGCCATGACAGGCGTGCCGGCGCGCGGATTGCCAAAGATCACGAGATGGGTCGGACGCAGTTGAAGGCCTGCTCCTGCCGCACCCGCCGCGTGATCAACCTCCGCAAAAATTCCGAAATTACGTGACTTTATCGCCTCGACAAGTCTGGTCTTCGTCGTAGTGAAGTCCGACGCACTGCGGGAAGTGCTCATGTCCTGAGCCTGTGCTGTGCCGGCCCACACCAGAAAAGCGGTTGCTGTCAAAACCAGGCGCATGTTTTTTTCCCTCCGACTTTCATTCCCATGATCGCAGAGTTCTGCGACCCGCAGGCTCACAAGCGCGCGAGGTCACGGTGATGTGTTCGGGCAGGCATCCCATAGAAAAGGCCCCGGAAATGCCGGGGCCTTGTCCAATTTTCGGTGTCGAAGCGCCGTGATCAGTGCGCGGTCACCCCTGAAGCATCGCCCTTCTTCAGGGCGATGGCAGCCGCCTTCGCCGCTTCTGCTTCCTCATCCCATTCGATGGGTTGAGGCTGGCGGATCAGCGCGTGCAGCAGCACCTGGTCCATCCGCGAGACCGGCACGATCTCGAGGCCATTCTTGACGCTGTCTGGCAGATCGATGAGATCCTTGGCGTTTTCTTCCGGGATCAGCACCTTTTTCACGCCGCCGCGCAGGGCTGCGAGGAGCTTTTCCTTTAGGCCGCCGATGGGCAACACCCTGCCCCGCAATGTCACCTCGCCGGTCATAGCAATGTCACGGCGCACCGGAATGCCGGTCATGATCGACGTGATCGCGACGGCCATGCCAATGCCGGCGGACGGTCCGTCCTTCGGGGTGGCTCCCTCGGGCACATGCACGTGGATGTCCTTGGTGTAGAACATCGGCGGCTTGATGCCGAAATCGATACAGCGCGAGCGGACATAGGTCGCCGCCGCAGAGATCGATTCCTTCATCACGTCCTTCAGGTTGCCTGTCACCGTCATCTTGCCCTTGCCGGGCATCATGACGCCTTCGATCGTCAGCAATTCGCCGCCGACCTCGGTCCAGGCCAGACCCGTGACGACACCCACCTGATCCTCGGTCTCGGCTTCGCCATAGCGGTACTTCGGCGGACCCAGATACTCCTCGAGCACCTTGAGATCGACGACGACCCTCTTCTTCTTCGACATCAGAAGGTCTTTCACAGCCTTGCGGGCGAGATTCTGGATCTCGCGCGTCAGGTTGCGTACGCCGGATTCGCGGGTGTAGCGGCGGATCAGCTGCATCATCGCATCGTCCTTGATCGCGAATTCCTTCGGATCAAGCCCGTGCTTCTTGAGCGCCTCGGAGAACAGATGCTGCTTGGCGATCTCGAGCTTTTCCTCTTCGGTGTAACCGGCGAGGCGAATGATCTCCATGCGGTCCATCAGCGGAGCCGGAATGTTCAGCGTGTTC
>JANMFA010000337.1:0-2030 GCA_031377545.1 Hyphomicrobiales bacterium
TTTGCGGTTCCAACTTCCCTTAACGCGATCTCGACCGATCTGAGGAACTGGCAATCCTTCGGCCTTGATGCGGCGGTTGCCGGACAGGCCACCCGGCAGGCGAAGGCCTATATGGACATGGGCGCATCGCTGAGTTTCACCTGTGCGCCCTATCTGCTCGAAAACCCACCCGTGCTGGGCCAGCAGATCGCGTGGGCCGAATCCAATGCCGTGGTTTTTGCCAACAGCGTGCTGGGGGCACGCACGCAAAAGTATCCTGACTATCTGGACCTTTGTATCGCGCTCACGGGGCGCGCACCCCTGGCGGGATGCCATGTCGCGAGCGGGCGCTTCGCCACGCGCGTCATCGAGGTGTCAGGCGTTGGTCAGGTGGACGATTCGTTCTTTCCACTCCTGGGCTATCTCGCTGGCCTGCTGTCGCCCAATGCCATTCCGGCCATTGTCGGGCTGGTCCACACAGCTCCGACTGCAGATGATCTCAAGGCATTCTCTGCCGCCTTTGCCACCACCTCGGCAGCACCGATGTTTCACATGGTCGGCGTCACGCCAGAGGCGCAGACGTTGAGCGCCGCACTTGGGGGCAATAACCCGGCCGAGCCTGTGCTTGTTGGTCCGCCAGAACTGCTGGCTGCCTGGCAGACCCTGAATCCGGATGACGGCAGCGAGATCGGCCTTGTCGCGCTGGGCAATCCGCATCTGTCCGCAACAGAACTGGTGCAATTGGCGCACCTCGCTGATGGTCGGCGCAAGTCATCGGCTGTGGATGTGATCGTCACAACGTCGCGCGCAGTGCTGGAGCAAGCGGAAGCTGCCGGGACGCAACAGCGACTCGCCGCGTTCGGGGTACGCTTCATCACCGACACCTGCTGGTGCATGCTGGGCGAGCCGATTGTTCCGCCACGGCGCGGCGGGGTTATCACCAATTCCGCGAAATACGCCCATTACGGACCCAACCTGAGCGCGGGATCCTTTGGCTATCATTCACTGGCAGGTTGTGTCGAAGCAGCGTGCACCGGGCGGGTGCCACGCGATATGCCGATGTGGCTCTCTACAAACTGAACATATGCGCTGGAATTCTACAGATCCTGCAACATCAGACGCGACAGTCGAAGTCGGTCGTTACCCCACCAGCGCCAGCCAGTCGTCCTCGCTGATCACCTTGACACCCAGGTCGTTCGCCGTCGCCAGCTTGGACCCCGCGCCCGGCCCTGCAACAACCAGATCAGTCTTTTTCGAGACAGAACCCGACACTTTGGCACCAAGGCGCTCCGCCATCGCCTTGGCCTCGTCGCGGGTCATCTTTTCGAGGCTGCCGGTGAAGACGATGGTTTTTCCGGCAACGACCGTGTCCGCCTTGGGCTTCTCGGCTTCGAGGATCGTCAGCGCCGCCACCAGCCGTTCAACCACGGCGAGGTTGTGGGGTTCCGCGAAGTAGCGCGCGACCGCATCAATGACGGTCTCTCCCACCTGATCGATGGCATCCATCTCCGTGCGCGCGTCCGGATCACCTGCCGCCACCTTCAGCGCTGCCGCCTCGAAAGCTGGCCACGCGCCATAGGCACGCGCCAACACCTTCGCCGTCGTCTCGCCCACGTGGCGGATGCCCAGCGCAAAGATGAAACGGTCAAGGCCAATGGTCCTGCGCTGCTCGATGGCGGCAAACAGGTTGCGAACCGAGGTTTCGCCAAAGCCTTCCTTGTTCTTCAGCTTTTTGATCGGCTCGGCCTCGTCGCGGGCCGCCAGCGTGAAAATGTCGGCGGGAGTTTTCACCGGCAGATCGGGATCAGTGAAGAAGAACTCGATCTGCTTCTCGCCAAGGCCCTCGATATCGAAAGCACGGCGGGAGACGAAGTGCTTCAGGTGCTCCATCTGCTGGAAGGGGCAGGCGAATTCGCCGGAGCAGCGGCGCACCTTGCCTTCCTCGCCAGCAGCCGTCTCTTCCTTCACCAGCGCGGTCTTGAGCACACACTGGCAGACATGGGGGAAAATATAAGGCTCTGAATCCGCCGGGCGCTTGTCGGCCACGAAAC
>JANMFA010000338.1:0-2904 GCA_031377545.1 Hyphomicrobiales bacterium
CTGCTCGTCCTCGGCCAGCACATTGCCCTCTTCGGTGGAGGCAAAGCCACATTGCGGGCTGAGGCAGAGCTGATCGAGCGGTGCGAACTTCGCGGCGGCCTCGATGCGGCGCTTCAGGTTATCCTTGCTCTCGATCTCGCCAAACTTGGAGGAGACGAGGCCCAGCACCACATGCTTGCCCTTCGGCAGGAACCGCAGTGGCTCGAAGCCGCCGGAGCGATCATCATCCCATTCCATGAAATAGCCATCGACATTGATCTGGTTGAAGACCATATCAGCCACGGGCTCATAGCCACCCGAAGCAATGAAGGTCGATTTGAAATTGCCGCGGCAGGTGTGGGTGGTGATCGTCATGTCGGCGGGCTTTGCGGCGGTCGCGGTGTTGATGATGTCGCGGTAGGTGAAGATCAGCTTGTCGGGATCATCGCCGCGCTCGGCCAGCATCTTGCGCTGTTCCGGGTCGCAGAAGTACGACAGGCTGGTGTCATCGAGCTGCAGATAGCGGCAGCCCGCGTCGTAGAAGGCCTTCACGGCCTTGGCATAGGCCTTGCCGAGATCGGCGTAGTACTCATCCATGTTGTAGTAGGCGCTGATATCAACCGCCTTCCGGCCTCCGCGATAATGCAGCATGGACGGCGAGGGAATGGTCATCTTGGCCACGTGGCCCGTGACCGATTTAAGATACTTGAAATGTGTGAGATGCGGGTGATCATCGGGGAAGTCGATCTTGCCCGTCACGCGCACGCCGTGGCCCTTGGTGGTGACGCCCTTGAAGGCGATGCCCGCTGTATCGTGGCCCAGCACGCCGGTCAGGTTCTCGAGGAAATCAAAGTGCCAGAAGGAGCGGCGGAACTCGCCGTCGGTCACGGCCTGCAGACCGATGGCTTCCTGCTTCTTGACGAGGGTCGCGATCTCCTGATCCTCGATCCCGGCAAGAGCGGCGGCAGACATCGTGCCCGCCGCATGCTTCTCGCGCGCATCCTTGACGGCCGCACTGCGCAAAAGACTTCCCACCATGTCTGCCCGGAAGGGCGGTTTTGTTCTGGCGCTCATGGTGTTCTCTCCTGTTGTTTGTCGTGTTCGATTCCGATGCCCAGATAACGTTCCAGGTGTTCGGGTTCCTTCAGCAGCGTCTGGCTGTCTGATGAATGGACGATCCTGCCGCGTTCAAGAATGACTGCGTCATCTGTCAGGCCAAGGATCTTGCGGGCGTGCTGCTCGATGACGATTGCCGCGATTCTGTCTTCGCGCAACAGCTTCTGCAGTGCCGTCAGCAGCTCTTCGACGATGATGGGTGCGAGCCCCTCTGTCGGCTCGTCCAGCAGCAAAAGACGCGGGTTCAGCACCAGGGCGCGACCGATGGCCAGCATCTGTTGTTCGCCACCGGAGAGCTGGTTGCCAAGGTTGGCCTTGCGCTCGGCCAGTCGCGGGAACATGGAAAAGACGCGATCGCTTGTCCAAGCGCCGGGCCGGGCTACCGCTGACAGGTTCTCCATCACTGTGAGTGATTTGAAGATGTTGCGCTCCTGCGGCACCCAGCCGATCCCGCCCTGCGCGCGTTGTTCAGGCGAGTGGGACGTGATGTCCTTTCCGGCAAGCGTGATCCTGCCAGCGTGCCGACGGGTGACACCGATGATCGAGTTAATCAGCGTTGTCTTGCCCACGCCATTGCGGCCCAGCAAGGCCAGCGAACGTCCTTCCGCGAGGCTCAGGGAAACATCGGGCAAGACGATGGCATCGCCATAGCCCGCCTTCAGACCTTCGATGACCAGGAGTTCAGCCATGGACGGCGTCTCCCAGATAGGCCGCCTTGACGCGCGGATCAGCGGCCACTGCCTTTGGAGACCCCTCCGTCAGCACCTTGCCATTGACCATCACAGTGATGCGGGTGGCGAAGCGGAAAACGATATCCATGTCGTGTTCGATCAGCAGGACGGAGGCATCAGCGGGCAATGCCGCAACGGTCTCCAGCAACTCGCGCCGCTCTGCCTCGGGAACACCGGCCGCCGGTTCATCCAGAAGCAGCACTTTGGGCTTGGCCGCAAAGGCTGCGGCGATCTCGATCTGCCGCTGCTTGCCGTAGGGCAGGGTTGAGATCCGCTCGTCCAGAATGTCGTCCAGCCTGAAGCGGCTGATGATGTCTGCGGTTTCACCAATGACACTGCTACTGGCATCGAGTCTGTGGAACAGGTGGTCTCCCTGTCCCAGCCGTTCGGACACCACCAGCGCAATCATTTCGACTGTCGTCATTCCACCGCACAGCTGGTTGATCTGAAACGTCCGGGCCATGCCGCGCTTCACCCGCGCCTCGGGGCTGAGATGCGTCAGGTCCTGGCCCATAAGCTCTATCCGGCCTTTTGTGGGTGCCAGCATGCCCGTGAGCAGGTTCACGAATGTTGTCTTGCCCGCGCCGTTGGGCCCGATCAGCGCATGGCGCGCACCCTTTTCCAGCGTGAAGGAAAAATCATCGGTCGCCACGATGCCGCCGAAATTCCTGGAAAGGCCAAAGGTCTGGAGCGCGGCGGTCATGGCGAAGGCGCCTTTGGCGTTCCGGCCTTCGGTGTTTTCTGGAAGGGCAGTCTTGCCATCAACGTCTTGATGCCGCCGTGGATGATTTCACGCCCGCCAAGCACGAACACAACCAGCAGGAAGCCGATCCAGAACTGCCAGTACTGCGGCGTCAGCGTCGACAGCCAGTCCTGCAGGAACTTGAACCCGATGGCTCCGATGATCCCCCCATAAAGGTAACCGGTGCCACCCACGATCAGCACGAGCATGACGTCGGCCGAGCGATGGAACGCCAGCACGTCAAGTGACACGAATTGCGAGGTCTGTGCCAGCAAAGCGCCGGCGGCCCCTGCATAGGCGGCTGCGAGCGTATAGACGGCGGCGAGTCTCCGGGCG
>JANMFA010000374.1:0-7287 GCA_031377545.1 Hyphomicrobiales bacterium
GGAAGCAGAAACCGCAGGCTCGGTCGCGGTAGGCGTGATGCCCGGGTGGGCGGCACAGGCCGAAGGCCGCATCATGGCCCGTCAGCACTGCGGTGGCCGCAGCAACAGCGGTTTGCGCCGAGGCGTGCGCCGCAGCCCAGCTGCCTTCGCCCATCGCCACCGCCATGTCGCCGATGTACCAGCCGGCCTGTCCGACGATGCCGCCCTTTGGCGGATCCTTGCGGTCCAGATCTGCCCCGGTGCCGCGCCAGGGGTGGATGTTGGGCCAGACCTCGGGTCCGGCATTGGGGAGTTTCTGCCACTCGGCATAGGCCGTCTGCAGGAAGGAGAGGTAGTCGCCATCATGGACGGCCCGGATGGCCGCCATGCCGTGATCACCAGGTTCGACGAGCGTCAGGCCCGCCGCCACCAGCCGTTCCGACAGCATGATCACCCTTTCGGGGTTCTCAAGCGGAGTCGCAACCTTGCCCACCACCATGAACTGCTTCGGCTGATGGCGGAGCTGGGTTGTGTCGAAGAAAAGCTGCACGCGGCCTCCTTTTGGAAAAAGGCCGCTGAACCTCAACGCTTGCCGATGTAGCGCTCGATGGGCTCGACCTTGTCGATGATGCCAGCCTGGCGCATGAACTCGGCCACTGCAAGATAGCGATCGGGATCAACCGCCTTCGGCGACGCCTGGAAACGCGGCAGGGTGTCAGCCCATGCCCGCTTGTTCAGGGCATCATCCAGCTTGGGATGTCCCTTCACGAAGGTGGCCCAGGTGCCTTGCGGATCATTGAGCAGCATCAGCGTCGCCTCCTCGATGGCGGCGAAGAAGCGGTCGAACTTCGCTTCGCCAAAGCGCTCCTGCTTCACGATATAGATCAGCTCGTCATAGGTCGGCACGCCATGCTCTTCGGGGAAGAACATCTTGGGCTTCTTGCCAGCGAGTTCGATCTCGGTGCCCTCGAAATTGCGGAAGCCGCCGATGATCGCGTCGGCCCGTCCCGAAATCAGTGCCACGGTGAGGGCGAAATTGACGTTCACCAGCTTCACGTCCGCTTCGGTCATGCCGACGCTCTTCAGCATTGCTTTGAGCATCATGTCGTGGATGCCCGAGCCCGAGTAGCCGATGGTCTTGCCCCTGAGGTCGGCCAGCGTCTTGATCGGGCCATCGGCCAGAACCGTGAGCGTGTTCAGCGGCGTGGCAACCAGCGTGCCGTTGCGGATGACGGGTATCCCCTGCTTCACGGCGCGCGTGAAGCTCGGCTGATAGCTGATCGCCATGTCACCCTGTCCGGCGGCAATCAGCCGCGGCGGTGCCGAGGGATCGGATGGTTCGACGATCTGCACGTCGAGGCCGCGCTTGGCAAACAGGCCGCGCTCCTTGGCGATGATGATCGGCGCATGGTCGGGGTTCACGAACCAGTCGAGCAGCAGCACCAGTTTTTCCGGTTGCTGCGCGGTGGCGGGATTCGCGACAATCAGCGCGAGCATGGTCAGAAGAGCGGTCAGGAAACGGCGTATCATGAGATGTCCTTGCAGATCGGTGATGAAAAAGTGGAGTTGGTTTCAGGACCGCGCCGGGTTCAGCGTGTCTGGGAAGTTGCGCAGCAGATGGCGGGTGAACAGCGACATCAGCAGCCATGTCGAAAGGCAGAAGACGATCAGCACCACCATCGCCGCGAAAACCATGTCGGTCTGCATGCGGGCGTTGTGATAGGTCATCATGATGCCAAGCCCGCCGTCGGAGCCCACCCACTCGCCCGCGATGGCACCGAGCGGCGCATAGGCCGCCGCCAGCTTCAGACCGGCGCACAGGTGCGGCAGGGCAGCAGGCACGCGGATGTTGAACAGGACCTGCCAGGGCGACGCACCGTACAGCTTGGCCAGATCGATCAGGTTCTCGTCCGCCCGGCGCAGCCCTTCATAGAAAGCCGCCGTCACCGAGAAGAAGATGGTGATGGCCGCCATCGCAACCTTCGAGGTGATGCCGAACCCGAACCAGATCATCATCAGCGGTGCCAGTGCCATGAATGGTATCGCCTGGCTGACAACCGCCAGTGGCGACAACGCTTGCGCCAGCCAGCGCGACGCCCCCATGCCCAGCGCGAGCGCCATGCCGATGGCGACGCCGATGGCGAGGCCCAGCAGCGTTTCTAGCGCCGTGATACCGGCACTTGGCAGGATGAGATGAAGATTCTTGACCACGGTGACCGCCACGTGGCTGGGTGCGGGCAGATACCACAGGGGGAGCTGGAAAAAGCGCACCGCACCTTCCCACAGCAGTGCCGCGCCCAGCAGCGCCACGATTTGCGGTTTGACGATCAGGCGCAGGCCAGACATGGCGAAGGTCGCCAGCGACTCGGCTGATACAATCGATGATTGCATGCGGCTGGAGCCGCGGCCCTCATGAGCCAAAGTCATCTCGATTCCTCCGCCGGCATGACCCGGATCAGGTTCGGCGGGTTAACGATGAGGCTTGCACCCCAGCGTCTCTCAGCCCTGGCTCGAAAGCCTCCGGGCACCCCGACGAGATGATCGTGGTATAACGGCGAAGTGTGGCAGCGACAAGAGCGGTTCGTCGCTCCTCAGGGCACCCTGCGCAACAGCGGTAAAAGCAGCCAGCCACTCAGCATCAGCCAGACTGCACCGATCCATGGCAGGAACGGTCCAGCGAAATGCTGGATCGCGAGGCGCACGGCATGGAGCTGCACCGCCGTTGCGGGCGTCGAGAAAAAGCCGAACCAGAACAGTCCGTAGCCCGCAGCCAACAGTAGAAGCGGGAGGCATAGCAGTGCGGCCCTCCAGCGACTTTTGCCGCGCGCAGCCAAAACGCGCCCAAGGAAAATCCACAGCACAAGCGCCAGGACGACCCCAACCATGGCAGGAACGTAGAGATGGAGTTGGTCGCGCATGCAATCCCCTTCAGTCCGAGGATCAATAGCCTATTTGCTGCGAAACGAGGATCAATCCCTCAGGAGGTCATTGATCGCCGTCTTGGAGCGGGTCTGTGCATCCACCGTCTTCACGATGACAGCGCAGTAGAGCGACGGAGACGGGCTGCCGTCGGCATAGGGCTTGCCGGGCAGCGAACCCGAGACCACCACGGAGTAGGGCGGCACATAGCCCACATGCACTTCGCCCGTGGCCCGGTCGATGATCTTGGTCGAGGCGCTGATGAAGACACCCATGGAGATCACCGAGCCTTCGCCGACGATGACGCCTTCCACCACTTCCGAGCGTGCGCCCACGAAGCAATTGTCCTCGATGATCGTGGGATTGGCCTGCAGCGGCTCCAGCACGCCACCGATGCCGACACCGCCGGAGAGATGGATATTTTTGCCGATCTGGGCGCAAGAGCCGACGGTCACCCAGGTGTCGACCATGGTGCCTTCGCCGACGCGCGCGCCGACATTGACGAAGGACGGCATCAGGATGACGTTCTTGTCGATGAAGGCGGAGTGGCGGACGATGGCGCCGGGCACCATGCGGAAGCCAGCTTCCTCGAACTTGCCCCTGGGCCAACCCGTCATCTTCAGCGGCACCTTGTCATAGCCGTAGACCGGGTTGTGGGCCGGACTGCCGGTATCCATGCCGAAAGGCAGGACGCTGTTGTCATTGAGCCGGAAGGACAGCAGCACGGCCTTTTTCAGCCATTGATGCACGGCCCAACTGTCCTTGAGTGGCTTTCCATGAATCTTCTCGGCCACCCTCAGCTTGCCGTTATCGAGGCCGTTCAGCGCCTCGTTGACCGCATCGCGCACCTCGCCCTTGGTCGCGCTGCTGATCTCGGTGCGGACCTCCCAGGCCTTCTCGATGGTGGCGGCAAGCGATGCGATGGACATGAGACGTGCTCCTTCAGAAAGTGCGTTCGCTTGTCGCTGGATCAGACGGCGAGTCAATCTCAAACTATCGGTTGATTGGAAATTTGCCTTGGCGGGACTATGACAGCCCATCATGAGCCAGGCCGATCCGACTTTCGCCAACCCTTTCCCGCCTGCCACCGAGGCAGAATGGCGCAAGCGTGTTGACGCCGTGCTCAAGGGCGCGGATTTCCACAAGAAGCTGGTGTCCCGCAGCCATGACGGCCTGGCGATCCAGCCGCTTTATCCGCGGCAGCCGCAGGCAACCCTTGTTGCGGGTGCCACGAGCGGCAAGCCATGGGGCGTGGCGGCGCGTGTCGATAATCCCGAAGCAGACGTGGCCTCGGCCCAGGCCCGCGAGGATCTGGAGGGTGGTGCCGACGCGCTGGCACTCGTGTTCCCCGGCGGTCGATCCGCACGCGGCTACGGCTTGCCTTGCGAAACAGTGGTAGAACTTGATGCCGCGCTGGCGGGCGTGCATCTGGATCTCGTGCAGACACGGCTCGATCCCGCCCCGGCAGGCCGCGTGCATGCCTTGATGCTGGCCGCGCTGGTCGAGCACCGCAAGCTGAACCCGGCACAGATCAAGATCGATTTTGGCCTTGATCCGATCTCCAGCCTGCTCTCGCTCGGTCATGTGCCATGGGACTGGCCGAGCATGGCGGCAAGGCTGGGCGAGACAGTGCTGTCGCTCAAGGCGCGGGGCTTTCGCGGACCTTTCCTCACCGTCGATCTGCGTCCCGCGCATGAGGCGGGAGCCAGCGAGGGCCAGGAACTGGCTGTGGCGCTGGCCCAGGGCGTGCTCTACCTGCGGGCGCTGGAAGCCCATGGCGTGGCGCTGGTTGATGCCTTCGCCGCACTGTCCTTCATTGTTCCGGTTGACGCCGACCAGTTCCTTGGGGTGGCGAAACTGCGGGCCCTTCGCAAGCTGTGGGCGCGTGTCGCGGAAGCCTGCGGCGTGGTGCCCAACCCAGCCATCCTCCATGCCGAGACCTCCTGGCGGATGCTGACGCGGCGGGATGCCCATGTGAATATCTTGCGCTCGACCATCGCGGCCTTTGCGGCAGGCGTGGGCGGAGCGGACAGCGTCACGGTTTTGCCGTTCACGCAGGCGCTTGGCCTGCCCGAGGCGCAGGCGCGGCGTCTCGCCCGCAACACCTCCATCGTGCTCATGGAAGAAGCGCATCTGTGGCGCGTCATCGATCCCGCCGCCGGTGCGGGCGGATATGAAGCCTTGACTGACGAACTGTGCGCGAAGGCGTGGGCCCTGTTCCAGCAGATCGAGGGTGAGGGCGGCCTGGTGGTGAGCCTGACGAGCGGTCTGGCGCAGTCACGGATCACAGAAACGGCCAAGGCGCGGCTGCGGGCCGTGGCAACCCGCCGAGACCCGATCACCGGCACCTCGGAGTTTGCCAACCCCCTGGAGAAGGCGCCTGCGGTTCTGCCGCTTTCGCCCTCCACGAGAGCGATCCCCAAGGCCCGCGCGACGGCACCGTTCGGCATGGCCACCGATGCCGGGATCAGGGCCCTGCTGGCGGGCGCATCCCGCGCCGATGCCGCACCCGTCGTAACAGGTGCGTTGCGTGCCCAGCCGCTGGTATCACGGCGCACGGCCGAGCCGTTCGAAGCGTTGCGCGACAGGGCGGACACCATCCTCGCCACCACCGGAAAGCGGCCACAAGTGTCGCTGGTGACCTTGGGCGAGCTAGCAGATCATGCTGCGCGGCTGGCTTTCACGCGCAACCTGTTCGAAGCAGGCGGGCTGGACATTGCGGAGGGCGCGAAGCTCGCCTGTCTCGTCGGCTCGGATGCGGCTTATGCCGAGAGCGCGGTGGATGTTGCCAAGCATCTCACCTCCCATGGTAAAATCGTCTGGCTCGCGGGCAAGCCGGGAGAGATGGAAAATGCCCTGCGTATTGCGGGCATAGAACGGTTCGTCTTCGCGGGCTGTGATGTGGTGGAAGCGTTAACGGCGGCGCTTGAAGAAAGATAGCAATTTTGCTATGATATGGATCGTTGAGACCCTCGACGAACGGGTTGATCGTGAACTGGCAGCGCTTCCCAGCGACATGCGGGCACGTTTCATACGGATCGGCGACCTCATGGCGTTCAACGGCCCGCAATCCGTGCGGGAACCCTATGTGAAGCATCTGGAAGGCAAACTCTGGGAAATGCGCATGACCGGCAGGGACGGCATCTCACGGGCGATCTATGTGACGGCCTTCGAGCGCCGCGTGGTTGTTCTGCGCGTTTTCATCAAGAAGAGTGAAAAGACGCCGGCCAGCGAACTGCAGATCGCGCGGGATCGCCTGCGGGAGGTAAGGTAATGGGAACGCCACTCAGCAAACTCCACGATGATTGGATGAAGGATGCGGACTATCGGCGCGATCATGCCGCGCTGGAGGACGAGTTCGCCATGGCGAAAACCTTCATCCGCGCCCGTGCTGATGCCGGATTGACGCAAGAGCAGGTGGCAGAACGCATGGGCACCACGCAGTCCGTGGTGGCCCGGCTTGAGAGCGGGCGTTCGAAGCCGTCGATGCGGACTCTGGAGCGGTTCGCCGATGCGGTTGGCGCGAAGGTGAGACTGGTGCTGGAGGCGAAATGACCACTATCCCCAACTTCGCCGATATCGACTGGACGACCGCAAGCGCCAATCCTTCTCCCTCTCCCCGCAAGCGGGGAGAGGGCCGGGGTGAGGGGCCTGGTGAGCGTGCTCCAAGCCATCTTGTGAACTCCCCCGGCCCCTCATCCGGCGCTGTGCGCCACCTTCTCCCCGCGAAAAGCGGGGAGAAGGAAGGGACGTGGCACACCCCCGAAGGCATCGCGGTGAAGCCCGCCTATTCCCCCGCCGATATCGCGGGTCTCAACCACATCGACTCTTACCCCGGCATCGCGCCCTACCTGCGCGGCCCTTACCCCACGATGTATGTCAACCAGCCCTGGACGATCCGGCAATATGCCGGGTTCTCCACGGCAGAAGACTCAAACGCCTTCTATCGCCGCAATCTAGCAGCGGGGCAGAAGGGCCTGTCCGTTGCCTTCGATCTGGCGACGCACCGCGGCTATGATTCCGATCACCCGCGTGTGGCGGGTGATGTCGGCATGGCGGGTGTCGCCATCGATTCCATCCTCGATATGCGCACGCTCTTCGACCAGATCCCGCTGGATCAGATGTCGGTGTCGATGACCATGAACGGCGCGGTTTTGCCGATCCTCGCGCTGTTCATCGTCGCGGCGGAGGAGCAGGGCGTGCCCGCAGCGAAGCTGTCGGGCACCATCCAGAACGACATTCTGAAGGAGTTCATGGTGCGGAACACGTACATCTATCCGCCGACGCCAAGTATGCGGATCGTGGCGGACATCATCGCGTACACGGCGACCGAGATGCCCAAGTTCAACTCGATCTCGATTTCGGGCTACCACCTTCAGGAAGCGGGCG
>JANMFA010000375.1:0-1813 GCA_031377545.1 Hyphomicrobiales bacterium
CCGGATCAAGGCGCAGAACCACCCAGATCTGCGGTTTTCCGGCGAACGGGCTGCCAGAGATCGTCAAGGTGACCTGCGATCCTACCGAGGGCGAGGGCTACACCGAAACCGGCTGGAACACCGTCAACATCGTGCCAATGCCAGAAGCCATTGTCGCGGCGCTCATGATCTTCGTCGATGAGCACCATGTGCAGCGCGAGGTCATCAAGCGCAAACGCGACCGGATCGATCCCGAAGCATTGGCGCACGGGCTGCGCGGCCCGGAGCGCGACCGTGTCCTGCGAGAAGAACGCGAGAAAGGGGGGCAATCATGAGCCGTCCCGACGACGAAACGCCGGTCGACGGTGGGTTTCTTGGCCGCTGGGCAAGGCGGAAACAGGAGGTCCAGCGGGAAACCGCCGCGCCCGCAAGGCCGGATGATCCGGCGGCGGGACAAGGCCCGCAGGACGAAGTGGAGGATCTGCCCCTTCCGTCCCTCGACAGCATTGTTCCCGGCAGTGATGTGACAGCCTTTCTTGCGAAACATGTACCGGATGCCCTGCGTACGGCCGCCTTGCGCAAGCTCTGGGTCACCGACCCGGACATCAAGGGCTTCATCGAGATGGCCGACTACCAATGGGATTTCAACAATCCGGATTCGATTCCCGGCTGGAGTTCCTCGGTTGAAGGAATCGACATCAAAAAAATGATGGAACGCGTTCTGGGTGAAGATCGTACGGCGGATGCGGTGCCAACGCGTCCGACCGGGGGCTCGAAAGACGCGCCGGAAACGCATATCGAGCCCGAAACAGCGCAGATCGACGGTGATCAGCCGATTGGTGAAAACACTGAATCTGCAATGAAATCAGTTGCTTCAGATGGACTGCCCGCCGCCTCAGACCATAGTCTGATTCAAAATGATGCAGTGCAAAATTCCACCAATGAATCAAGTGTTTACGACGTTGTTCGCAAGCGTGGGGGCGGCGCATTGCCCACTTGATGGCCTGAACGGTTTGGTATAGCTCTGAGCTATATCGACGATAAGGTCGGAGAACGAGACGCGGTAACGACGTCCAACGGGTGGAAATGCGAGACATCGGTCTTCAACAGGCTATCGACGCTGCAGGGGGAATTGCATCTTTGGCGCGGAAACTGGGCATTGCCCAGCCATCCGTGTCTAACTGGACGCGAGTTCCCGCTGAACGCGTTGTGACGGTCGAATCGCTGACCGGTGTGTCCCGCATCGTGCTGCGGCCCGATCTGTATGGCGCGGATACCCTTGTTCTTGATGATGTCGATCAGGCCAGGATGCGGGAATACCTGCTCCTGGGATCGCTGTTGCGACAGGCCCCGACGGCTGTGCTTCTGTCCGACATCGGGCGCATGCAGGGCGATGCTTCAGGCCTCGGCCTTTTGCACATGTCGTTGGCGGAAGCTGCTGACGAGACGGATGCTGAGTCTGAATCGCGCGAATTCTTCCGGCTCTTTGTCGGCGTGGGCCGTGGAGAGCTTTTGCCTTACGGCTCGTATTATCAGACTGGATTTCTGCACGAGCGACCGCTGGCACGCGTCCGGGAAGACATGGCGCGGCTGGGCATCGAGCGAAACGAGGGCCTGTTCGAACCCGAGGACCATATCGGCATTTTGTTCGAGATCATGGCGGGCCTGATTGGCGGCGAGTTCGACGGCGGCGAAAAAGAGCAGAAAGCGTTCTTCACGCGCCATCTCAAGCCCTGGGCATCGCGGCTGTTCGCTGATCTCGAGGCCTGCGCCAAGACACCATTCTACAAGGCCGCCGCCCGTGTGGGCGCGGTCTTCATCGACATCGAAACCG
>JANMFA010000376.1:0-2933 GCA_031377545.1 Hyphomicrobiales bacterium
GCCCAGTTGTCGAGGATATGCTTGGCACGCGTACTGCCCGTGTACTTCAGGTGGTTTGTGATGAGGCTCACCAGACGATCCTCGTCATGGCTGCCCATGTTGCTCATGATGTCGATGCGGCCCTTCGATTCCATGTCGCCACCATGGTGATAGAGGCGCTGGGAGAGGTCTTCCTCCTCTTCCACCGGCTCCAGATCCACCATCGAGAGGTTGCAGCGCTTGCGGAACGAATTATCCTCATCAAGCACATAGGCGATGCCGCCGCTCATGCCCGCCGCGAAGTTGCGGCCGGTCTGGCCCAGCACCACGACCACGCCGCCGGTCATGTATTCGCAGCCATGGTCGCCCGTGCCCTCGACCACCGCGATGGCACCAGAGTTGCGCACCGCGAAACGCTCGCCGGCCACGCCCCGGAAGTAGCATTCACCGGAAATGGCACCGTAGAGCACGGTGTTGCCAACGATGATGGAATCTTCCGCCACGATGCCAGAGTCAGGTGCCGGACGCACGATCAGCTTGCCGCCCGAAAGGCCCTTGCCGACATAGTCGTTGGCTTCGCCCGTGAGGTCGAGCGTCACACCCGTCGTCACCCAGGCTCCGAAGGACTGTCCTGAGGTTCCCGTCAGCTTCACCGTCACGGTGTCATCAGCCAGACCGGCATAGCCGTAGCGCTTGGCGATCACGCCCGAGAGCATGGCCCCGGTCGAACGGTCGACGTTGGTAATCCGGCTTTCGATCACGACAGGCGCGCCACCGTCGATCGCGGCCTGCGCCTTCTGGATCAGCTTGCGGTCCAGCACATTGTCGATCGGGTGTTCCTGCCGCTCGACATGGCGGGTGGCCACGCCCTTGCCCTTCTTCGGAACGGCGAAGAGATTGGCAAAGTCGAGCCCCTTGGCCTTCCAGTGGGTGATCGCGTCCTTCTTGTCGAGGAGATCGGAGCGCCCGACAAGATCATCGAACTTCGCCACACCAAGCTCTGCCATCAGCGCACGGATATCCTCGGCGACGAAGAAGAAGAAGTTGACGACATGTTCCGGCAAACCCTGGAACCGCTTGCGCAGGACGGGGTCCTGGGTCGCCACACCCACGGGGCAGGTGTTGAGGTGGCACTTGCGCATCATGATGCAGCCCGCCGCGATCAGTGGCGCGGTGGCAAAGCCGAATTCATCCGCCCCCAGCAAGGCACCGATGATGACATCGCGGCCCGTGCGCAGGCCGCCATCAACCTGCAGTGCGATGCGGCCGCGCAGTCCATTCATCACAAGCGTCTGGTGTGTTTCGGCCAGACCCACTTCCCACGGGCTGCCGCAATGCTTGATCGACGTCAGGGGCGATGCGCCCGTGCCGCCCTCGAATCCCGAGATCGTGATATGGTCGGCCCGCGCCTTGGCAACGCCGGCAGCGACCGTGCCGACGCCCACCTCCGACACCAGCTTCACCGACACATCGGCCGCCGGGTTGACATTCTTCAGATCGAAGATCAGCTGCGCCAGATCCTCGATCGAATAGATATCATGATGTGGCGGCGGCGAGATGAGGCCGACGCCGGGCGTCGAATGACGCACCTTGGCGATGACGGCATCCACCTTGTGTCCCGGCAGCTGGCCACCTTCGCCGGGTTTCGCGCCCTGCGCCATCTTGATCTGCATCATGTCGGAATTGACCAGATATTCCGTCGTCACGCCGAACCGCCCGGACGCCACCTGCTTGATGGCCGAGCGCTTGGAGCGCCCGTCCGCCATCGGCTTGAAGCGCTGCGCTTCCTCGCCACCCTCGCCGGTGTTGGACTTTCCGCCGATGGAGTTCATGGCGATGGCCAATGTCTCATGCGCTTCGCGGCTGATCGAGCCGAACGACATGGCACCGGTCGAGAAGCGCTTGACGATGGTCTTGGCGGATTCCACCTGCTCCAGCGGGATCGCCTTGCCGAGCGGCCTGATCCTGAACAAGCCGCGAATGGTGGTGAAGCGGTTCTCCTGCTCGTTGATGGCGCGGGCATAGTCCTTGTACTTGTCCTGACTGTTGCCACGCACCGCATGCTGGAGATTGGCCACTGTATCAGGCCGCCAGACATGCTCTTCGCCGCGCAGGCGGAAGGCGTAGTCACCGCCGATGTCGAGCACATTGCGGTGGACCGGCGAGTCGCCAAAGGCGATCCGGTGGACGCGCACGGTCTCTTCCGCGATCTGCGGCAGGCCCGAGCCCTCGATGGTCGTGTGGGTGCCGAAGAAATACTGCTCGACGAATTCCCGCGTCAGTCCGAGCGCATCGAAAATCTGCGCACCGCAATAGCTCTGGTAGGTCGAGATGCCCATCTTGGACATCACCTTGAGCAGGCCCTTGCCGACCGACTTGATGAAGCGCTTGACGACTTCCTTGCCGTCCACTTCCTTCGGAAACTCACCCTTTTCCCACATCGACAGCATCGTGTCGAAGGCGAGATAGGGGTTGATCGCTTCCGCGCCATAGCCTGCGAGACACGCGAAGTGATGCACTTCGCGCGGCTCGCCGGTTTCCACCACAAGACCCACCGAGGTGCGCAGACCCTTGCGGATCAGGTGATGGTGCACGGCGGCGGTGGCGAGAAGCGACGGGATCGGAACCCTGTCGGGGCCCACCAGGCGGTCCGACAGGATGATGATGTTGTAGCGGCCATGGACAGCGGCTTCCGCCCGCTCGCACAGACGATCCAGTGCATCCTGCATGCCACCCGCTCCCTTTTCGGAAGGATAGGTGATGTCGAGCGTCTTGGTGTCGAAGCTGTCCTCGAAGTGTCCGATGCAACGGATCTTCTCCAGATCCTCATTGGTGAGGATCGGCTGGCGCACTTCCAGCCGCTTGCGGCGCGAACTGCCCTCCAGATCGAAGATATTGGGGCGCGGGCCGATGAACGACACGAGGCTCATCACGAGTTCCTCGCGGATCGGATC
>JANMFA010000383.1:0-1557 GCA_031377545.1 Hyphomicrobiales bacterium
TGACCAGGCCCCCATCGTGCAGAATGCTGAGGCTGGCACCCCGCGCGCAGCCTTGCCGGAAAAGGCTCCCAAGGATGAAGCGTGGATTGCGCCCTTCGGTCCGCTGACCAGCAAGGCCGCCAAGACCGCCGGGCTTTCGGCGGCGGAAACCAAGCCGCTGTCGCTGCTTTATACGTTTTCACTTATCGTAGCGCTCGTCTGCGGCACCGCTGGACTGCCCCACATTCTGGTGCGCTTCTACACGAATCCCGATGGCGTGGCCGCCAAGAAAACCACTATGTGGGTGATGATTCTCATTGGGGTGTTTTACGTCTTCCCTCCGGTGTTTGGGGTGCTGGGGCGAAATTTCCTTCCGGAACTTTACGCGGCCACTGGGTCCAAGGGGCCGGATAAAGTGGTATTGGAACTGCCCACGTTAATCGCCCAAAAATATGGGATCTTGGGCTCCATCCTCAGCGGCATCACTTGTGCGGGGGCCTTTGCCGCCTTCATGAGCACGTTTTCCGGTCTGCTCGTTTCCATGACCGGAGCCTTGGCCCACGATGTCTATGGACGCATGTTGCGACCCAACTCCACACCGGAACAACGGATGCACATGTTCAAATGGTGCGCAGTCATCGTCGGGGGCGTTTCCGTGCTCTTGGGTTCCCAAGTTGAGATGCTGGACATTAACTTCATGGTGGGACAAGCGTTTGCGATTGCTGCTGCCAGTTACTTTCCGCTTTTGTTTATGAGTGTCTGGTGGCGCGGCATGACCATGGCAGGCGCCGCCACCGGCATGCTCACCGGCGGTCTTTGCGCGCTCGCCTCCGCCACCATCGTCAATGCCAGCACGCTTGCGCTGGACAAAGGCCCGATGGGCAAACTCTTCGCAGGTTTCGCCGGCATCAACGACTTCTGGAAACACCATCCGCTGCTGCGCATCCTCGCCGAGCAACCAGCCATCTGGTCCGTACCGCTGGCCATCGGCCTGATGATCGTGGTTTCCAAGGCGACGCGCAAAACCATCCCGTCGGACGTGCGCATGAAAATGCTCGTCCTCCACGCACCAGAAGCGCTCGGCCTCAAACAGGAATACATCCAGGAGCACCAGGGCGCGGCGCACTGATCAGAGCCTCAATACCGCTTTCAGCAAACCGATCATCGCCTGTGCCGACTGCTTACCCGTTTCGAGGACTTCGTGATGATCGAGCGGCGCGGAGGAAATGCCGGCGGCCCAGTTGGTGAGGCAGGAGAACGCGCAGACCGGCAGTCCCAGCGAGCGCGCCTGGATGGTTTCAAGCACGGTGCTCATGCCCACCGCATCCGCGCCAATGACGCGCAGCATGCGGATTTCCGCGGGCGTTTCATACTGCGGCCCGCGCAGTCCGGCATAAACGCCCTCGTCCAGCGGCATGCCAAGCGAGGCTGCCGCATCACGGAACCTGACACGCCACGCGGGATCATAAGCGGCCGTGAGATCGACGAAGTCCGCGCCTTCGAGCGGCGAGGTGGCTGTTAGATTGAGATGATCGGAAAGCATCATCCATGTGCCGGGTTGAAAATCTGGATTCAGCG
>JANMFA010000393.1:0-3859 GCA_031377545.1 Hyphomicrobiales bacterium
GCGTGCCAAGCGAGCGCTCCTCGTCGTCCGGCTCGAAAAAGGAATAGACCATCGACAGTCCGTCCGAGAGGATATCGGTCAGCGACACGCCGATCAGCGGCCCCTGTCCCCGACCGTTGATGCCAGTGTCCGGACCCCGGCGACGAGGAGCGCTCGCTTGGCACGCTGATGATCCTCGATCAGATCGCGCGGGCGAAGAGCCTGGGTCTGCAATATCTCTATCTCGGCTACTGGGTGCAGGGCTCGCAGAAGATGGACTACAAGGGCCGCTTCAAGCCGCAGGAACGGCTGGGCCCGGAGGGCTGGGCGCGGGTGGAGCGGTAGTCGATCGTCGCGGTGATCAGGCTGCCGTCTCCGGCACATGCGCCAGCGCCCGCTCGAGGTTGGCGATGATCGCTTCTGCCTTGGCGTAGCCGACACCCACCTGATACGCGCCGCGATCCTTCAGCAGCACCAGCGTGGGATAGCCCGTGACCTGAAAGCGCCGGGCGAGGGCAAAATCCTGCAGGGTCGCCTGTTTCATCGCATCGGACTCGAAGGCTTGCTTGAAGTCAGCCGGGTCCACGTCGAACTGCCCGGCATAGGCCGCGAGTACCCCGGTCTGCCGTATATCCTCGTTGACCGCGAAATAGGCCCGCTGGATCGCATGCATATAGGCATAGGCCGCACCGATGTTGAGCGTGCGCATGGTGACGACGGCGCGCGACGCCGGCTCCGTGTCCATGATGTAGCCCTCGCGGTCGAAGAAGCTCCAGTCGAAGGGCTGGCCGCTGACCTCGGCCACCCGCTCGCGGTAGCCGCGAAAGCGCGGCTTGTCGGCCTCGGTCAGCACCTCGGTGTGAAACGGTCGCAGGCCGCCCGATTGCAGGATCAGCTCGACCCGCTCGCCCATGGCCAGGATCACGCGGTTCATCTCCGGCGCAAAGCCGTAACACCACGAACACATGGTGTCGGCGAAGTAGATGAGGCGGGGGAGGGATGGTGTATCGGTCATCGGGGAGGTTTAGAACGATCTTTTGCCAATCTCAATGTCGGTGCAATCCTCCACGTTCCTCATCCTGAGGTGCGAGCCTCTTGGCGAGCCTCGAAGGACGCACGAGGCTGATGCCGGGCATTCCTTCGATCTGTGCCTTGCATCGGCGTTTTGCGTCCTTCGAGGCTCCGCTTCGCTGCGCACCTCAGGATGAGGAACGTTTTGTGTGTGGCCCATAGGTTTTTTCGGTTTCTTTGCACCCACTGACGACCGTTTCGCCAGTTCAGGCAGATCATTCCAGCGCCCCTCGATCATCGCCTCCTTCTTCGCCCGCGACCAGCCCTTGATGCGCCGCTCGGCGGCGATGGCGTCGGTGATTGACGCGAACTGCTCGGCGAAGACCACTTCAACGGGCCTGCGGCTGGCGGTCCAGGCGTCAGTGTAATGGCCGTTGTTATACTCGCTGACGCGCGTGGCCAGATCCTCGCCGCGATAGGTGCCGGTGTAGTAGCTGCCGTCGGCGCAGCGCAGGATGTAAAGGAAGCAGGGCATGGGATTGTTCTCGCAATTCGGTATGCCGAACTCAAGACTCCTCATCCTGAGGTGCGAGCCTCTTGGCGAGCCTCGAAGGACGCACAAGGCTGGTGCGTCTCCTCACCCAAACCTGTTCCCCTTCGGAAACCCCTTCGGCGGCAGCTTGCCTGCTTCTGCCCGCTTCCCGATCCACTCATCCAGCTCCGGCCTTGCCACCGTGTACGTGCGCCCGTCGGACGACACCCACGTCAGTCCGCCCGCGATGCCGAACACCTTCGCATCCGCCACATTCCCGTCCTTGTAGCGTTGCAGTCGCACGCCCTTGCCGCGCGCCATCTCCGGCACTTCGCTCAGTGGATAGACCAGCAGCTTGCGGTTTTCGCCGATGATGGCGACGTGATCGCCTTGGGCGGGGACGGCCAGTACGGCTTTCCATTTCCCGTCCACGTTGAGCACGTTGCGGCCCTTCTTGGTGGTCGCCAGCAGGTCGTCCGAGGGCGCCACGAAACCGCGCACGTCGTTTTCACCTGTGGAGACCATCAGCAGCCTGCTTCCCGGCTGGTGCGGCCACAGCGTCACGATGTCCACATCCTCCTCCATGTCGGCGATGAGGCGCACGGGATCACCGAAGCCGCGGCCGCCCGGCAGCTTGCTGGCGTCCAGCGTGAAGACCTTGCCGTTGGAGACCAGCATCAGCAGTTTCGCCGTGGTCTCTGTGTGGAACCATTGCCGCAGCTTGTCGTCGCCCTTGAACTGCAGGCTGGTGAGATCGGCCACATGGCCCTTCAGCGCGCGGATCCAGCCCTTGTCGGAGAGCACGACGGTGATCGGTTCGCGCTCCACCAGCGCTTCCGAGATGTCGATGTTGGCCATGCCCTCCGGCTTGTCCGCGAAGGTCGTGCGACGTCGGCCAATCTTCGTGTCGGGACCGAATTTCTTCTTCACATCGCGGATTTCCCACGCCACGGTTTTCCACTGCTTGGCCTCGTCGCCCAGCAGGCCCTCGATCTGGCCCTTTTCGATGGTGAGCGCGTCGAATTCCTTGCGCAGCTCCATCTCCTCCAGCTTGCGCAGCTGCCGCAGACGGGTGTCGAGGATGGTTTCAGCCTGCAGGTCGGTCAGTTCGAAGCGCTTGATCAGGGTAGGCTTGGGCTCGTCCTCCTCGCGGATGATGCGGATCACCTCGTCGAGATTGAGGAAGGCGATGAGCAGGCCGCCCAGCCGCTCCAGCCGCCGGTCGATTTCGGCCAGCCGGAAGCGCGAGCGGCGCTGCAGGACGACGCGGCGGTGGTCGAGCCAGATGCGCAGTGCCTCGGCCAGGCCGATGACGCGCGGCACGAGGCCATCGACCAGCACGTTCATGTTCATGGAATGGCGCGTTTCAAGCTCGGTCAGCTTGAACAGCGTCTCCATCAGCATGGTTTCGTCGACGGCGCGCGATTTGGGCTCCAGGACGACGCGGATGTCCTCTGCCGATTCATCGCGCACATCGGCGAGGATCGGCACTTTCTTCTCGTTGATCAGGTCGGCCAAAGCCTCGATCAGGCGACCTTTCTGGACCATGTAGGGGATCTCGGTCACGACAATGACATAGGTGCCGCGCCCCGTTTCCTCCTTGTGCCAGCGCGCCCGCAGGCGAAACCCGCCGCGCCCGGTGCGGTAGGTCTCGGCGATCGACGAGGCTGGCTCCACGATGATGCCGCCGGTCGGGAAGTCCGGCCCTGGCACGAAGGTCAGCAACTGGTCGGAGGACGCGCCGGGATGCTCGATCAGGTAAAGCGCGGCGTCGCAGATGTCGTGCCCATCAGGAAACCGCCGTCGATGGTCTCCTCGAAGTTCCGCCGGTTGCCGATGAAGGCGTTGTAGAAATTTGCCGCCGTAATCGTCTGGGAGAATTGGTTTTGGTTGTCGCGATAGAAGCCGCCCAGCCGCACCAGATCGGGCATCCAGACGGTGCCGCCACCGATGGAGCGGACGCTGGCATCGGTGTTGGTCGAGCCCATGTCGAAATCGAAGGGCGACTTGTAGCCGGCGAAACCGCCGCGCGCGGGCGCGCCGTTCATGTTGTAACGGAGCGATTCGGTATCGAGACGGAAATCGCGGATCTCGTAGCGGCGCTTGGCGCCGGCCTTCCAGACGACCGGGAGCAGCTTCGTCGTGCGATAGGTGGCGATCAGCTCGCCGCTGTAGACGTCGGTGAGCGCGTAGCGGCCGTCATCGATCGTAACCGTCGTGGTCGAGTAGCTCGCGCCATCCGCCATGTCGGGCCCGGCGGTCTGCACGATTTTCCAATCGGCGCTGCGCAACGAGGAACGTTGGGCGGAAAACGCCACGCCGGTGGCGGTGGGTCCG
>JANMFA010000408.1:0-5772 GCA_031377545.1 Hyphomicrobiales bacterium
GACATGCCTGATATTGTCCGCCCGGCCCAGTCATGCCTTGCGACAGAAGGGCAGTTCCTGGCTGTCGAGGATGATAGGGGCCGTGTTGCGGCCTGCGTCAGTGTCGATTTCCCTGATACAGGCGTGGCTGAACTCCACCGGCTCTACGTGCGCACCGATATGAGGGGCAAGGGCCTTGGCAAGCTGCTGACCGCCCGGATGGAGGACTTCGCCCGCGCGCAGGGTCCCACCCGCATGATCCTATGGTCCGACACGCGCTTCACCACGGCCCATGCGCTTTATGAGGGGTTGGGATACCGACGCAGCCCGCTGACGCGGTCCCTGGGCGATATTTCGCAGAGCCGGGAGTTCTTCTTCGAAAAGATATTGTAGGGCTGCAAATGCGTTGTGCGTCCTTCGAGGCTCCGCTTCGCTCCGCACCTCAGAATGAGGAATCCCGTGCCACGCACAACGCTCCTCATCCTGAGGTGCGAGCCCCTTGGCGAGCCTCGAAGGACGCACAAGTTCATTGCAACGCACATGGTCTCTGCTAGCTTGCCGCAACGCAAAACACGGCTGGAGGAATACGCATGACCGCACGCTACGAACTGCACGGGATCTGGCTGTCAGGACCGGCCTACAAGGTTGGCCTGATGCTCTCGCTGTGCGGTGAGCCCTTTGACTATGTGCATGTCAACCTGCGCGCGGGCGAGCACAAGACGCCGGCTTTCATGGCGAAGCAGCGTTTCGGGCAGGTGCCGCTGCTGGTCGACAACGGCAACGGGCGCAAGCTTTGCCAGTCTGCCTCAATCCTCGAATATCTCTCGGAAATGCTGGGCAAGTTTGCGGGCGACACAGTCGAGGAGAAGATCGAGGCCAGGGAATGGATGTTCTGGGATTTCGACCGGCTTTCACCCAATATCTACCGCTCGCGTGGGATGCGCCTGGGCCTGCGGTCGATGCCTTTTGACACGGCAGCGATGTATTTCAACGACGGCAACGCTGCGCTCAAGGTTCTGGATGATCATCTGGCGGGCCACGACTGGCTGGTCGGCAAGGGCGCGACCATCGCCGACATCGATCTCTACGGTGTCATCGATTATGCAGCGGCAGGCGGGTTCAATCTCGCGCAGTACAAGAATGTTTCGAACTGGATCGCACGCTTCAAGGCACTGAAGGGCTTTGGTGCGCCCGAGCAGATCCTGCCGAAGGAAAGCCGGAAGGCGTAAAAGCCGATCGATTCGTCCCTATTTAAGCTTGTCCCAGAGCTGGACGCCGGTCATGCCGGCGTTCAGCAATCCTGCCGTCAGCAGGAAGGTCGCGACCACTGTGGCGAGGTGAAAGTCCTTTGGTCGCATGTGGCAGGCTCCGGCCAGAAACGTCACGAACGGGCGGGTGGGGCCCATGAAGCGGCTGAGGAAAATCGCCGTAACGCCGTAGTTTTCGATCATTTTCTCCGCCTTCTGCATCAGGGCAGGGCGCTTTTTCACAGCACCGAGATTGCGGAACCAGGGGTCGCCCTTTCGGCCAATTTCGTAGTTGATCCAGTCTCCCAGCCAGAATCCTGTGAAGATCGACAGGAAACAGCTGGTGAATTCCAGCACCCCGGCCTGAATCAGCGCGCCTGCAGCCAGGACCATGAAAGATCCCGAAAAGATGAACGTTGTGAGGATGATGCCCTCCAGCACCATGACCGCGAACAGGATGGGCGCGCCCCAGATCGCGTGCGTCTGCATGAAGGCGGTCACACCGGCGAGCATGTCTTTGCTGAGGAGGTCCATCGGGCAATCAGCGCGTTCTGGTCATGCCGGCATGAACCGCGCCAGATAGGTTCCCGGAAGCATCAGAGTTGCTGCCCACAGAAATGCTGACCCGAAATTTGCGAGCTGGAACGGAATGATCGGCATATGCGTGATCCCGGCCGCCAGCGGCACGGTTGCCCTGAGTGGACCGGAAAAGCGACCGCCGACGACGGCGATCCAGCCCCATCGCCGGAAAAACGCCTCGCCTCTCGGCAACATCTGCGGATAGCGCGACAGTGGCCACCAGCCCGCGACCTTGTGCTGGAAATGCGCGCCAAGCCAGTATGACACCCAATCGCCAAGTGCTGCGCCAAGGCTGGCGGCGATCCAGATCGACCAGAAATCGAGACCGCTCATGGTCACCAGCGCGCCAATGCCAACAAGCATCGCCCAAAATGGCAGGAAGAGTGAAATGAAAGCCATGGATTCGCCGAACGCCAGAAGGAAAACGATCGGCGCGGCCCAGGCCTGATTGGCCTTCACGAAGGCAATGATGGGACCAGCCTGCTCCATCACCTGCTGCATCAACTGGGGCTTGTCCACGGATTTCTCGCTTGCGGTCGTCTGTCTGATCCTTGACGGGAAGCGGGCGGTTTGTCAGCTGAAAAGACGTCCGGCACCAACGCCCGCGCCGAGATAGACCGCCGCCCAGGCCACAGCCGAAGAGGCATTGGTGGCATGAAACACCAGCGGTCGCATGCCCGAAATGCCACAGATCAGCGGGAACACGGCGCGCAGCGGACCAACGAAACGCCCGACAAAGTAGCCCGGCGCGCCATACTGGCGGAAATAGGCTTCTCCACGGTCGAAAAGCTCGGGCTGCTTGCTGAAAGGCCACATGGCTTTCACCTCCGTTTTGTAACGGCGGCCGATTTCATAGGAGATCCAGTCTCCGGCAATTGCCCCGCCGACCGCTGCGAAGAATGGCGTCCAGAACGGCAAGTCACCAGCGCCGATCATCACGCCCAGCGCCGCCAGAATGGCTGTGGACGGCACAAGCAGCGAAACGAAGGCCAGGCTTTCAAGAAAGGCGAGCACGAATACCGCCGGAGCGAGCCACGCCTGATGAACCCTTACAAAGGTCAGGGTACTGTCGATCATTCCGCCGAAATCCACTGTTGGCCTTCCAAGGTGCTCACGATGCACCAAGGACGGCATGTGGCGCTTCGGGGTACCAAGTCAATGCAGCAGTGTCATACTTTCAAGAAGACCGCGAAGATCGGTCAGACCCTCTCGCGAACAGCCTTCTTTGCGGCACGGCAATCCTTCAGATAGGCCCGCCAGGTCGTGCCCTTGGCTTTCAGGGAATCCTTCTCCGCCCGCCAGCTGGCACCGCAGGCCCGCATGTCATCGTCGTTCTGGCGCTGTTTGGCTGAACGCTCCCGTGGCGGCTTTGTCGCGGCAGGAGCTGCCTTCTCCTCCGGTTTGGCCAGTTGCGCTTCAACCTTCGGCTGTTCGGGCTGCCTCTGCTGCGCAGGCTGACCCCGAAGCGGGTTGGGCACTGTGTTCTGGGACAGGGCGGGCTGTGCCGCGAACAACGCGGCGGTCAGCAGTACCCCGGAATAGAATTGGCGGTTCATGGCATGTCTCCCGTCCTTGCCGTGCTGCGCGCACTCGCCGCAGCCCCTTCGCAATATGTACAAAAAGAGAACAAAAAGCGCAATTGCTGAGAATTCAGGGGTTTTTGAAGAGTTATCCGATTGGCTGAATGAGGCCTTTCGGCTTGTCGATCAGGCGCTTACACTGGAACCAGTCTTCAACAGGAGCCCGCTATGGCCAAACAGACCCACCCGATCGATCTCTACTATTGGCCGACGCCCAACGGATGGAAAATTTCCATCATGCTGGAGGAATGCGGGTTGCCTTACAGCGTCCATCTCGTGAACATCGGCAAGGGCGAGCAGTTCAAGCCGGAGTTTCTGGCGATCTCACCGAACAACCGCATGCCTGCGATCGTTGATCCCGAAGGCCCGGACGGCAAGCCGATCTCGGTGTTCGAGTCCGGTGCCATCCTCCAATACCTCGGCCGCAAGACCGGCCTGTTCTATCCACGTGATGAGCGCGCCCGTGTCGAGGTCGACGAGTGGCTGTTCTGGCAGGTTGGCGGATTTGGACCCATGCTTGGCCAGACGCATCATTTCCGGATCTATGCACCGGAAAAAATTCCCTATGCCGTTGATCGTTATACCAATGAATCCAACCGTTTGTACGGAGTGATGAACAAGCGGCTGGCTGATCGTCCGTATCTTGCTGGTGAGTATTCCATCGCCGACATGGCCTGCGTGGGCTGGGCCAAGCTGTGGGAGCGCCAGGGTCAGAACATCAAGGATTTCCCCCATGTGGAGCGCTGGCTGAATGACGTGATGGCGCGACCGGCGGTGCAGAGGGGGCTGGCGGTCAGTGAAGCCGAAAGGGCGCAGAGCAATCCGGCGGATCCGGCGGCGCGCGCTGTGTTGTTCGGGCAAAAAGCCCGGTAGCGGATCGAACAGGCGTGGCGGTGGTCGGTTGTCGCCATGCTTCGCCGACTATGGTGCAGAAACTCATCCAATTGAAAGTTTGGCGCGTAAAAACTGTTTGAAGTAAATTGAATCGCGGATTGGAACCACAATGGATGCAACCCGCGAAGCTTTGAGCCGTTTTTCCGCGGGCATGATTTCCGTTGCGGAAGTCCACGCTGCTCTTTGCAACGATATCATCGCCAATGTCGGATCAACACGTGCCGGCATCTGGTACTTCGACGATTCCCGACAAGTCTTGACGAGTGCCTGCGTGTTCGATTCCCGCACTGCAGGAGTTTCTCCAAGCATGGTACTTTCGGCGCAGGAGTTTCCAGCCTATTTTTCGGCGATCAAGCGGGAGACGTTCATCCGGGCGCCCGAGGCTATTTCGGACGATGCCACCGCCTGCCTCACGGAACGCTATTTCCGCCCGCTCGACATTGCGTCTTTGCTTGATTTCGTGATCAAGATCGGAACGGATCCTGTCGCAGTCTTGTGCTGCGAACATTGCGGCGAAACACGGCAATGGACGGATTCGGACCAGAAGTATCTCGAAGGCATGGCGGTTCTTCTGCGATTGTCATTCCTCATGCAGAACATCGCAAAGCGCCGTCAGCCCGTCTGACCCCGGTTCTTCTGGGGCCGCGCGACAATCGCCAGCGCCAGCGGATAGATCCTGTGTTCTTCCTGCAGCACACGCGCCGCGAGCATTGCTTCATCATCACCCGGCAGAACAGGCACTTTTGCCTGCAGAATCGCCGGGCCATCGTCCAGCTCCGGCGTGACGAAATGCACCGTGCAGCCGTGTTCGACAACACCGGCCTCCAGCGCGCGCCGGTGGGTGTTGACGCCCTTGAAATCCGGAAGGAGGGACGGGTGGATATTGATCAGTCGTCCCGCCCATTCCCGGCAGAACCAGGGTGACAGAACGCGCATGAAGCCGGCGAGCGCAATGATGTCTATCCGGCTTTCCTCAAGCTTCCGGTGCATCACCCGGTCGAAGCTTTCGCGATCGGAAAATTCCTTATGGGAGACAGCAAAGGTGGCGATGCCATGTTTGCGGGCGAGAGCCAGCCCTTCAGCCTCCGGGCGGTTGCTGGCTACGAGCGCGATCTGCGCAGGATAGTCCGGTGCTGACGCAGCAGCCACCAAGGCGGCCAAGTTGGAGCCGCGACCGGAGATGAGAACCGCGACTCTCTTTTTCGCAGGCAGCGCGGTCACCACGCGAGCCCAAGCGCACCGGATGTCGTGACCTGATTTCCTCCTGCTGCCACCGCCGTCGTGGTGCCAATGATGCGCGCACCGTCTCCGGCTGCCGTCAGCACCGCCTGCGCCTTGTCAGCATCAACGATCAGCGCCATGCCAATGCCGCAGTTGAACGTTCGCAGCATCTCGTGCTCGTTGATGCCGCCGGATTGCGCGAGCCAGCGGAACACCGGCGGCACAGAAATCTGTCCGAGATCGAGAGAAACGCCGACATTCTCCGGCAATAC
>JANMFA010000465.1:0-5943 GCA_031377545.1 Hyphomicrobiales bacterium
TTTTCGGTGGCGACCATCTTGGCCATGGCGGCTTCGCGTGTGACGCGCGGTGCGCCTGAATCTTTCAGCCATGCCGCGCGATAGACCAGCAAGGCCGCAGCATCGATCTCCGCTTCGCTCTCGGCGATGGCCGCCTGCGCCAGGGGCAATTCCGCCATCGGGGCACCAAACAAACGGCGCGTGCTGGCGCGCGAAATCGCTTCATGCTGGGCACGCCGCGCAAAGCCCAGCGCGGCAGCACCAACCGTCGAACGAAAGATGTCGAGCGTTGCCATCGCAACCTTGAAGCCGTCACCAGGCTGTCCGAGGCGGTTGGCGATGGGGACGCGGACGGCGTCAAAACGAAGGGTTGCCAGCGGATGTGGCGCAATCACATCGATGCGCTCCGTCACGCTGAAGCCTGGTGCATCGGCATCAACAACGAAAGCCGAAAGCCCTTTTGCCCCCGCTGCCTCGCCGGTGCGGACAAAAACAACGTAGTGATCCGCGATGCCGCCGTTCGAAATCCAGGTCTTCTCGCCCGTGATGCGGACGTGGTCGTTCCCATCCCGGACAGCGATGGTCGAGATTGCGGCCACGTCCGACCCTGCTTCCTTTTCCGACAGCGCAAAGGCGGCAATCGTCTTTCCGGCTGCGACAGGCGGGAGATAGCGCTGCTTGATCACATCCGAACCGAACAGCGAGATTGACCCTGTGCCAAGTCCCTGCATCGCAAAGCAGAAATCGGCCAGACCATCATGCCAGCCCAGAATTTCGCGACTCAGGCACAACATGCGCACATCAAGCGCCTCGAAAAGGCCACCATAGGCGGCAGGCACGCAGGCCTTCAGAAATCCGGCCTGTCCCAGCGCTGCAACCCGTGCGCGACATGCTGCATCAAGCCCGTCATTCGTGGCAACATCATGCGGCAATGCCTGGAGGTTTGTGGCCGCCCAGTCCGACAGTCGTGCTGCATGCTCCCGGTGATGCGGCGCAAAGAACGGCCAGGCGAGGGCGGGAGCGAGGTGCATCAGTTGCCTTCGAAAACCGGTTTCTGCCGTGCGGCGAAAGCACGGTATGCGCGGCCGAAATCCTCGGTCTTCATGCACAGGGCCTGCGCCACGGCTTCGGCTTCAATGGCGTCATTGACCGACATGGCCCATTCCATTTCCAGCATGCGCTTGGTCATCGCGTTCGCGAAGGTCGGACCGTCGGCGAGTTCGGCCGCCAGTGTCTCGGCTTCCGCCAAAAGCGTCTCCGGTGGAACGAGGCGGTTGAAGAAGCCCCACCGTTCGGCCTCGGCACCGCTGATGGCCCGGCCGGTGTAGAGCAGTTCCGCCGCGCGACCCTGCCCGATGATCCGGGGCAGCAGGGCGCAAGCCCCCATGTCGCAACCCGCCAACCCGACGCGGTTGAACAGAAAGGCCACCTTTGCCGTCTCTGTCCCCATCCGCAGGTCCGACGCCATCGCGACAATGGCGCCTGCACCCGCACAGATGCCATCGATGGCGGCGATGATCGGCTGGGGGCAGGATCGCATGGCCTTGACCAGTTCACCCGTCATCTTGGTGAACCGCATCAATCCAACCGTGTCCATCGCGACAAGAGGGCCGATGATCTCGAACACGTCGCCGCCGGAGCAGAAATTGCCGCCAGCGCCGGTGACCACGATGGCTTTCACCTGTTCGTCGCGCCCGCAGGCATGGAAAAAATCGGTCAGCTCCCGGTAGCTCTCGAAAGTCAGCGGGTTCTTCTTCTCGGGCCGGTTGAGGGTCACCGTGGCAAGCTTGTCCGCGATCCGGAGCGAAAAATGCTTCGGGGTGAAACCCGACAACGGCAGGGATGCTTCACTTGCGGGCTTCTGGCTCATCATGCGTCTCCAAAGGCCTTGCGCGACGAGGCCTTCGCCTTGCTCAGAAGGACCATCAGTTGCTCCTCCTCCTGGGCGGAGAGGTCCGCGAAGGTTGTTGCGATCCAGTCCTCATGGGCGGAGGCCATCTCGCGAAACACCCGACGGCCGTCGGCGGTCAGTGAAACGACCTGCGCCCGGCGATCATGTGCCGAAGGCTTGCGGTCCAGAAGACCCTGGCTCACCAGGGCCTCGACAATGGATGTCACGTTGCCGTTGGACACCATCATCCGCCGGGATAGCTCTCCCAGCGTGAGGCCGGCAGGGGTCTTGTCGAGCTGGGCCATCAGGTCGAATCGCGGCAGCGTGACATCAAAGGTTTCCCGCAGGCGCCTGCGGATGCCGTTCTCGATGAGCTTCGTGCAGGTTAGCAACCGCAGCCAGAGTCGCAATTCCGCCTTGTGATCGCCCGGACGCAGCGCCGCGGTGGTTTCCCGGTCGATCGGAGTGGCCGCAATCGGCAAGCGTTCGTCCATCAGATCTCGCCTCCTGCGATCGGGATCACCGCACCATTGATGGATGCGGCGTCCTCGGAGGCCAGCCAGACGCACGCCGCCGCGATCTCCTGCGGCTTCACCAGACGCTTTTGCGGATTGTCCTTCAGCATGGCAGCTAGAGCGTCGTCCCGGCTGCGCCCTGTCTTTGTCGCAATGGCGTCAAGGCTGCTGCTGACCATGTCGGTCTCGGTATATCCCGGACAAACAGCGTTGACGGTCACGCCTGCCGCAGCCGTCTCCATGGCCAGCGCCTTGGTGAAACCCACGACCGCGTGTTTTGCCGCCACATACGCACTGACATAGGCATATCCCTTGAGGCCGGCCGTCGAAGCGATGGCAATGATGCGACCATGGCGGCGCGTCAGCATGTCCGGCAGGACCGCATGGGTGGCATGCACCACGCCCAGAAGATTGATATCGAGCATACGCTTGAACAAAGCGCTGCTGGTCTTGAGAAACGGACTGCTCTCCGCCGCACCGGCATTGGCGACCAGGATATCGATGGGGCCACGTGCTGCCGCCACCTTGCGCAAGCCATGCAAGACTGCCGTTTCCTCCGTCGCATCCAGAATGAGATAGCCGTGGGCCTCGCCGGTCGCGACGGCATCCAGAAGATCGCTCTCGGTGCGTCCTGTCACCGTCACTGTAGCGCCTGCAGCAACAAAAGCTTTCGCAATGGCGCGTCCAATGCCGCGACCACCCCCTGTCACCACTGCATGTCTGCCGTTCAAGGGCATGCGGTTGTCTCCCGTTGAATGTTTTAGGTTTGAAATAATTGGACGGCAAGGGCCTGCACCCCGTTGTCAGAAAATATTTTAGGCCTAAAATAAATTACAGGATCAGAGGAGGTCGGACATGCGCATTGCGGTTGCTGGTGGCGGGCCTGCCGGACTCTATTTCGCGCTGCTGATGAAACGCGACTGGCCGCAGATCGAAGTCACGGTCATCGAGCGCAACAAGGCCGATGATACCTTTGGTTTCGGTGTGGTTTTCTCCGATCAGACGCTCGATACCTTCAAGGCTGCAGACGGCCCAAGCTACGAGGCGATCCGCGCAAGCTTCGCCTATTGGGATGACATCGAGATCCACTTCAAGGGTGATATCCTCCGCATCGGTGGCAACGGCTTCTGCGGCTGTTCGCGCCAGGCCCTGCTGATGTTGCTGCAGGAGCGAGCGAGAGCACTTGGCGTCATGCTCGCCTTCGAACAGGAGATTGGCGATATTCCTGCACTGTCCCGCGACTATGATCTGGTCGTTGCCGCCGATGGCATCAACAGCCGCATCCGCGAGACCTACAACGGCCACTTCAAGCCGGAGACAGACCTTCGCCCCAACCGTTTCGTCTGGATGGGATCAACCCGTCCGCTCGATGCCTTCACCTTTCTTTTCAAGGAAACGCCGCAAGGCATCGTCATTGTCCACGCCTATCAATACGAAAAAGGTCGCTCGACCTGGATTTTCGAAATGGATCCGCAGACGTTCGAGAAGCTTGGCGTCGGCCGCATGAGCGAGGCCGAAACTGCGGCGTTTCTGGAATCGCTGTTTGCGCAAGAGCTTCAGGGTCACAGCCTCATCACGAATCGCTCGCTCTGGCGGCAGTTTCCGATGATCCGGGCGCAAAAATGGGTGAAGGACAACATCGTCCTCATCGGCGATGCCAAGGCGACGGCGCATTTCTCCATCGGATCGGGCACCAAGCTTGCGATGGAGGATTCGATCCACCTGCACCGGGCGTTTCACGCACAGGGGCTGGATGTCGCTGCCGCGCTCCAGCATTTCGAGACAACCCGCCGCGAGGAGGTCGAGAAAACCCAGCACGCAGCAGATGTCAGCCTTGTCTGGTTCGAACACGTCGATCGTTTCTGGGACTTTTCCTCCATCCGCTTCGCATTCGGCCTGATGACGCGGTCCAAGGCGATTACCTACGACAACCTTGCCTTGCGTGCGCCGGAGTTTGTGGCAGCGACCGATAGAAGCGTGGCGGATGAACTGGGTGCCAATGCGCGAATCCTGAAACAGGATCTTCCCGCCGTACCGATGTTCCAGCCCTTGCGGCTGCGTGGCATGACGCTTGAAAACCGGGTCGTGCTCTCGCCCATGTGCATGTATTCCGCAACCGATGGTTTGCCGGATGACTGGCACCTCGTGCATTATGGCTCGCGTGCTGTGGGTGGTGCCGGGCTGCTCTTTACCGAGATGACCTGCGTCGCAGCCGATGCCCGGATCACGCCGGGCTGCACCGGCCTGTGGAATGACGCGCAGGAAACGGCCTGGGGCCGGATCGTTGGTTTCGTCCATGCCAACGCGTCTGCGAAGATCTGCCTCCAGATCGGTCATGCCGGGCGCAAGGGTGCCTCGCGGCTGATGTGGGAAGGAATGGACAAGCCGCTGACCGAAGGGGCCTGGCCCATCGTCTCGGCATCACCGATTCCGTATTTCCCCGAAAGCCAGACGCCGCGCGCGGCAACCCGAGCGGACATGGATCGGATCAGACAGGAGTTCGTGCAGACGGTCGAGCGCGCGGCCCGGATCGGCTTCGACATGATCGAGATGCACGCGGCACATGGCTATTTGCTTGCGTCGTTTCTCTCGCCCCTTACCAATCAGCGGCAGGATGCATTCGGCGGAAGTCTTGAAAACCGGCTGAGGTTCCCATTGGAGGTGTTTCGCGCGATGCGCGCGGCCTGGCCGAGCGAAAGGCCGATGTCGGTTCGCATCTCCGCGACGGACTGGGCCGAAGGCGGAATCTCTGGCGATGATGCCGTGGCGATCTCCCGCGCCTTTGCGGCGGAGGGCTGCGATCTGATCGACGTCTCGACCGGCCAGACCACGACGCGGTCGCGGCCTGTCTACGGCCGCATGTTCCAGCTGCCATTCTCTGACCAGATCCGCAACGAGGCGGATATCGCAACGATGTGCGTGGGCAACATTACGACGGCAGACCAGATCAACACCATCATCGCGGCGGGGCGCGCCGATCTTGTGGCTCTGGCGCGGCCTCATCTTGTCGATCCCGGCTTCACCCTGCGCGCTGCGGCCTGGTACGGCGTCGACCTGCAGGTGCCGCCGCCCTATCAGCCGGGCAAGGACCAGATCATGCGCAACACACCGCGTGAGCGTGAAGACCTTGAGACGTTGAAGCTGAAGGCAAAGCCACACAGCCACCAGCCGACGGAATAGACGTCCGAGGCCCACGAGGCTCCAGCCATGCTTTCGGTTGCACCGGCTGCAGGGCGCTGTAGTCTCGGCCCATGGAAACGCTTGGAATTCTTCTCGTTGTCGGCTTGATCGGCTTTCTGCTCATCGGTGTTCCGATGATCGCAATCAGCAGCCGCAATCATTCCGTGCAGACCCGCGCCCTGATCGAACCGCTGACGGCGCAGATCGCCAGATTGCAACAGCAGATTGATGGATTGAGGACGGCAGCTTCGCAGGCTGGTCAGCCCGCAACGGGAATGGAGCCCGTGCCGCCTTCGCCAGCGCAGCCCGTGCGTTCTGCTGCCAAGCGCAGGGTCACCGGATCAACGGTCACTGCGAGGTTGGCGACGGCCCCCGCGA
>JANMFA010000502.1:0-2905 GCA_031377545.1 Hyphomicrobiales bacterium
AAGGCCTGCGCAAGCATCCATTCTGCAGGAAACCCGGCTTTGTCCGGGTTTTTTGTTGCATCATCATCCGCGAGCGATCACGCTTTTGTTGATCTGCGCAAGCCGTGAAGGCTTGCCACATTTTCACCACGGGTTAGCCTATGGCATATGATCGAGAGCCTGCGGCTGATGTCGCTGAACACGGGATACACCAATGACCATTCTCAACCGTCGCACCCTGCTTGAAGCCGGAGCGCTGCTTGGCCTGTCAGGCACCCTCCCCGCTTTCGCACAGGCCACCAACGAAACCTTTCCCGCCGCAGATCTCGCCGAGGCTGGCCCGCTGGGCGACAAGGTGCTGGGCAATGCCTCGGCACCCGTGACATGCTACGAATACGCCTCGCTCACCTGCGGCCACTGCGCCTCGTTCCATGCCGATGGCTTCAAGGTGCTGAAGGAAAAGTACATCGATACAGGCAAGGTGAAGTACATCCTGCGGGATTTCCCGCTTGATCCGCTGGCCGCCGCCGGTTTCATGCTGGCGCATTGTGCTGGCGAGGGGAAATATTACCCGATGGTGGATCTGCTTTTCGCCCAGCAGCAAGCCTGGACGCGGACGGACAAGCCCGTTGACGCATTGATGGCGCTGACGAAACAGGCCGGTTTCACACAGGAATCCTTTGAAGCCTGCTTGAAAAATCAGTCGATCTATGACGGCGTGAATGCTGTGCGTCAGCGCGGAACAGAAAAGTTCAAGGTCGATTCCACCCCGACCTTCTTCTTCAACGGCCGCAAGGTGAAAGGCGCTTTGTCCGGCAAGGATCTCGAGGCCATCATCGAGCCCTTGCTCAAAGTCTGAGGGTTGATCCGCCGGATCGCCCGCAAGAGGGAAGACCCGGTCGTAATCTGATGAAGTTCGAGAAACTTCGCATTGTTGGCTTCAAGACCTTCGTCGATCCGACGGAGTTCATGATCGAACCCGGGCTCACAGGAGTCGTGGGGCCAAACGGGTGTGGCAAATCCAATCTGGTCGAGGCCCTGCGCTGGGTCATGGGTGAAACATCCTTCAAGTCCATGCGCGCCTCGGCCATGGATGACGTGATCTTCAACGGCTCCGGCGGCAGGCCCGCGCGCAACACGGCTGAGGTTTCGCTGTTTCTGGACAATGGCAGCCGCACGGCCCCCGCCATTTTCAACGATGCCGAAAAGCTGGAGGTTTCCCGCCGCATCGAGCGCGAGGAAGGCTCCACCTATCGCATCAACACCCGCGAGGCGCGCGCCCGCGATGTGCAATTGCTGTTCGCTGACGCCGCCACCGGTGCGCGGTCCCCCGCGATGGTGCGGCAGGGGCAGATCGGCGAGATCATTTCAGCCAAACCACAGGCGCGGCGGCGCATCCTTGAGGATGCCGCTGGCATCGCCGGGCTCTACTCCCGTCGCCACGAGGCGGAATTGCGCCTGAAAGCGACGGAAGAAAACCTGATCCGCGTCGAGGATGTGCTGCGCCATCTCGACGGGCAGGTCGAAAGCCTTGGAAAGCAGGCGAAACAGGCCGTGCGTTACCGCGAGATCGCGGGCCATATCCGCCGGGCGGAAGCGTTGCTGCTGCATCTGGCGGTGCTCGATGCCCGCACCCAGTTGCAGGCAGCGGAGCGGCAATTCGAGATCGATACGCGCGCGGTGGCGGAACGCACCCGCCTGCAGGGCGAGGCAGCCCGCGCCTTCGCCGTGGCCGAGCATGGCATCCAGCCATTGCGCGAGGAGGAAGCCCGCCGCGCCGCCGCATTGCAGCGCCTCCAGATCGCGCGCGAGCAGATCGACGCCGAGGAGCGCCGTGCGAAAACCCGTTTCCAGGAGCTTTCGGAGCGCCTGAAGGAACTGGATCGCGACCGGGAGCGCGGTCAGCAGACGATGGAGGACGCCAACCGTTCTCTCTCCGCGCTGTCGGAAGAGGATGCACGGCTGACAGACCTCGCGGCGACCGACGCTGGAGGCCGCCCTGCTGCCGCGCAGCATCTGGCCCATGTCGAGGCTGATCTGACCAAGGCAGAGCAGGCGCTGGCTGACTCGCAAGGCGCACTGGCCGACCTGACAGCGCGACGTGGCGCTTCGGAGCGTGCGGTACGCGAAGCGGCCGAGCGTCTGGCGCGCGCGGAATCCCAACTGGCTCAGGCTGATCGGGAGATCGTTGCCATCGGGGAAGCGGCGGGCGGCGTTGACCTTGTGGCACTGCGCAAGCGCTTCGCAGAAGCAGCCGAAGCCCTTGGCTCGGCGGAAAGCACGACAGTCTCCGCCGAAACGCGCCTCACCGCCGCGCGGGAAGCCGAAGGCAAGGCAAGGCCCCGTCTGTCCGAAGCCGAGCGCGACAGCCAGCGCCTGGAAACAGAGATCCGCACGCTGAAGAAGCTGCTGGAAGGCGCGGGTGGTGATCTGTGGCCGCCGGTGCTGGACGAGATCACGGTTGGCAAGGGCTACGAGATCGCGCTGGGCGCTGCCATGGGCGATGATCTTGACGCATCCTCCAATGCAACGGCACCGACCCATTGGGCCGTGCTCGGTGGCCCGGTGGGCGAACCCGCCTTGCCGCCGCAGGCGGAGCCGCTGTCCAGCCATGTGAACGCTCCGCCTGCGCTGGCGCTGCGCCTCGCACAGATCGGCGTCGTACACAGGTCGGAAGGCGCGGCCCTGCGTCGTCTGCTGAAGCCGGGGCAACGGCTTGTGTCCCGGGAAGGCGACATCTGGCGCTGGGACGGTTTCACCTCGGCAGCCGAAGCGCCCTCCCCCGCCGCGCGGCGTCTGGCGGAAAAGAACAGGCTCGGCGAACTCGAAACATCGGCAGCAGCTGCACGCGGCATCATGACCACGCTGAGGACAGAAACCGAGCAACTGAACCAGAACGTCCGCCTTGCGACAACGGCCGAACAGG
>JANMFA010000574.1:0-8379 GCA_031377545.1 Hyphomicrobiales bacterium
CTGGCGCATCCTCAAGACCGATATGGCACAGGCTGATTTCGCCCGCAGCGACGGGCCAGGGCCGACTCGCCCCGGACAGGATGAGCACCGTGACATACCCCGCCGATGATGTGATCCGTGCCCTTCCCCATGCAGCGGTTCTCACCGGCGCGGGGGATGGCGTGAAAGCGTTCAATGCGACAGCGGCAGTCCTGTTTCCCTATCTGAAACAGGATCAGCCTCTGAGTTTCGCGATCCGTGATCCGGAAATCCTGACCGCTGTCGGTGCCACCGGCCGCGACGGCGTGGCCCGCCAGCTGGAGATCGTCGAGCGGCTGCCGGTCGAACGGGCTTTCGCGGTCCATGTGGCCCGGCTGCCGTCGGGCGGAACGCTGATCGTGTTCGATGACCTGACGCCGGGACGGCGGCTGGAAAAGATGCGCGTCGATTTCGTGGCCAATGCCAGCCATGAGCTGCGCACGCCACTGGCCTCGCTGCTGGGCTTTGTCGAGACGCTGAAAGGGCCCGCCCGGAATGATCCCAAGGCCCGTGAAACGTTTCTGGGGATCATGGAGACACAGGCCAGGCGCATGGCGCGGCTGATCGATGACCTGCTGTCGCTGTCACGGATCGAACTGAACGCCCATGTGCGACCGACGGGTGCTGTGGATCTTGTTTCGGTGGTCCGTCAGATCACCGACGCGCTCAATCCGCTGGCGCAGGAAAAGGGTGTCCGTCTGATGCTGGACGCACCGGACGGCCTTGATGTGACAGGCGACAGGGATGAGTTGCTGCGGGTCTTCGAAAACCTGATCGAGAACGCCATCAAATATGGCCACAGCGGCGGCACGGTCGATCTCGCCCTCGCCCGTCATTCCGAACATGAGATCGTGGCAAGCGTTCGTGATCATGGACCGGGCGTCAGTGCCGAGCATCTGCCGCGCCTGACAGAGCGGTTCTACCGGGTCAGCGTGGCGGCGTCGCGCGATGCGGGTGGCACAGGCCTCGGACTGGCCATCGTCAAGCATATCGTGGCGCGCCATCGCGGGCGGATGGAGATCACCAGCGTGCTGGGGCAGGGCGCCACATTCCGCGTTTTCCTGAATGCGGCCCACATCCCCTAGGATGTGTTCGCCCTGCCTCGCGGGGTGACAGGGATGCGTGAAGCGGGCATCATCACACCACAGCAATGCAAAGGGAAAGCGATGTCTGCGACGTCAACGGCCGGAGAGGGCTTCGTAGCGGCGCCCTTGGGCATCGCCAGGCCGCCCCCATATTACGGCCCCCATGATGCACTGGCGACGGGTACGGATCTCGCTCCGCTGGTCTGGCGCGGGCAGATCCTCACGGTGGTGACGCTCGGTCTCTACCGTTTCTGGTACAAGACCGACCTCAGGCGCTGGTACTGGCGCAACACGGTGATTGGCGGCACGACGCTGGAGTATCGCGGGTCGGCGAAAGAGCTGTTTGTCGGCTTCCTTTTCGCACTGGCGATCATGGTGCCGCTCTATCTCGTTTCGGCCTATGTCGGTCTTTTCCTGGGCGAGAACGTCGCTGCCGTGGCACAGGCGCTGTTTGGAGCGGCCTTTGTCTTTCTGGTGCAGTATGGCGCATTCCGGTCGCGGCGCTACAGATTGACGCGCACGGTCTGGCGTGGAATCCGCTTTGACCAGACCGGCTCCGCCGCCATGTTTGCGCTGAAATCCATGGGCTGGATGGTGCTGACATTGCTGTCCGCCGGAATCCTGTTTCCCCTGATGCGGCGCGCGCTCGAACGCCATCGCGTGGTGAACACCCGGTTCGGCTCGGCTTCCGGTGCTTTTGACGTGCGGGTTGCGCCGCTGATGAAGCGCTGGCTGCTGCTGGTTGTTCCCATGGTCGTGCTCCTCGGCGGCGGCGGCATTCAGGCCGCCCTTGCCGCGGACGGACTCTCCGGATCGAACGAACAGATCGCGGCAGTGGCGGTTGCAATCCTGATGGTCGTGCTGGGCGTGCTGTGGCCCCTGCTCCTGTGGCCCGCATACCGGGCAGCGGAGTTTCGGCTGTTTACCAGCGGCACGTCGATCGGGCCGGTCCGGTTCGCGTCCAGCTTTCAGACCCGACGGCTCTATGGCCTGTTTGGAAAGGTCATTGGTCTGTCCGTCGTGGCGGCCATCGCCGTGCTGTTGGTCCTCGCGGCGCTCGTGCCGGCCGTCTTTACTGCGTTCAGCGCGGGCGCGCCCTCCTTTGGCATGATCCTGATTCCCGTTGTGCTGTACCTCAGCGGATTCACGCTTTTTGCGGTCCTGAAGGAACTGGTGTTCAAACAGGGCTTCTGGCGGCACGCCGTGGAAACGCTGGGTATCGAGAATCTGGCAGCCGTCGATGGAATCATCGGCAGCAGTGTCTCGCCGGAATCCGCAACCGGTGAGGGTCTGGCCGACGCGCTCGACTTCGGAGGCGTGTGATGCGTGGATCGGCAGTGTATTTCGACGGCTTGCGCCCGGTCCCGCGCCATGCCGATGTGGCGCTGGTCGCAAGGGGTATCAGTCTTTCCGTGGATGACGGCCCGCTGTTCAGCTGGGACTACGGTTCCGTGCGGCTGGAGGAGGACGGCAGCCTGCCACTGCGCTTTCACCGGGAGGAAAGCGGATCGCACACCGGCGAGGTGCTCGAGATCAATGATCCGGATCTGGTCATGGCGCTGAAGGCGCGGTGCAAATCCTTGGGAGGATCCCAGAAAGAGCGCAGCCGGATGCGCATGAAGATCGTGGGATGGTCGCTGGCGGCAGTGGTATCGATGGTCGCGGTCGTGCTTTACGGCGTCCCCGCTTTGGCCACGCGACTCGCACCCCTCGTGCCGTGGAATACGGAAGTGGCCCTTGGCAATGCCGTTGAAGGCGAGGTGCTGAGGCAGCTTTCAGGCGAAGCGAGCAAGGTTTGCGCGGCGACGGGCGATGGTCCGGGCAAGCGCGCCTTGCAGACCATGGTGGAGCGCCTGACCCGCCATGCGGCATTGCCGGGCGCGCTGGATGTGAAGGTGCTGGATTCCTCCGTCCAGAACGCCTTCACACTGCCTGGCGGCAAGATCGTGTTCATGCGTGCCCTGATCGAGCGTGCCGAGGGGCCCGACGAGGTCGCGGGTGTTCTGGCGCATGAGATGGGCCATGTGGCGCATCGCGATGCCATGCGCGGCATCATCCACGCTGGCGGCATCTCATTCCTGGTCGGCACGCTGCTGGGGGACTTCACGGGCGCAGGTGCGCTGGTGATCGGGTCCAAGTTCCTGCTGGGCAGCCGCTATTCCCGCGAGAACGAGGCGCAGGCTGATGATTTCGCCATCGAGGTCATGACGAAGGCCGGAGGTGACGTGAAGGCGCTGGGCAGCTTCCTGCGCCGTGTCGCACGATCGCCCGGCGAGCGTCAGATGGAGCTGGTGCTCAGCCATCCCGTGACGGATGACCGCGTCGCCGCGATCAATGCGCGCGCACCGGCAGGTCCCCGCACCCCGCTGCTGAACGCTGCTGAATGGCGCGCCTTGAAGAGCATATGCAAGGATGGCTGAACGGCTACAGTCTCAGGCCTCGCCGCCGGTTTCGTAGGCGTCCTTCTTCTTCGACGCCTCCTTGCTGCTCTTGGTTTCGCCGCTGATCCTGTCAGTCCAGGCCATGAAGACACCGGACAGCACAAACATCATGTGGATGCCCACATACCACATGAGGTCACGGTCGCTGATGTTCTTCAGGTTCATGAAGGCCTTGAGCACCTGAATGGCGGAAATCGCGACGATGGATGACAGGAGCTTCAGCTTGAGGCCCGAAAAGTCGATCTTGCTCATCCATTCCGGCCAGTCCTCGTGATCCGAGTGCTGGATCTTGGACACGAAATTTTCGTAGCCCGAGAAGATGACGATCAGGATGAGCGATCCCGTCAATGTAAGATCGATCAGCGCCAGGACGCCCAGGATCACGTCGCTTTCGGTGGCCACGAAGGCATGGGTGATGAAATGCCAGAGCTCCTGCAGTGCCTTGAACATCAGGACGACGAGCGCCACGACAAGCGCGATGAAGAACGGAACGAGCAGCCACCGGCTGGCAAACAGGAATCTCTCGAGACTCCGCTCGATGATGTGGTCTTTCAGCTTCTGATCCGCCATCTTCTGAATTCCTATCCCGAGAGCTTGGCCAGGGCCCTGATCAGCCCTGCTGTTGAGGAGTCACGCCCCGTCGGCTTCTCGCGCCCTTCGACCATGGGCTGCAGGCTGCTGGCGAGTTCCTTGCCCAGCTCGACGCCCCACTGGTCATAGGAGTTGATGTTCCAGATCACGCCCTGAACGAAGACCTTGTGCTCGTAAAGCGCAATGAGCGCGCCGAGTGTGGCGGGATCAAGCTTGCGGTAGAAGATCGTGTTGGTCGGGCGATTGCCCGGAAAGACCTTGTGTGGCGCAAGCCGGTTGACCTGGGCATTGGAAAGCCCCTGCGCCTTCAGCTGCGCCTTTGCCTCCGCCAGCGTGCGGCCCTTCATCAGCGCTTCGGTCTGTGCCAGACAATTGCCGATCAGGAGCTTGTGCTGATGCGCCAATGCGGGCTCATGCCCTTCGGCACCGATCAGAAAATCGCAAGGGATCACATTCGTCCCCTGATGCAGCAGCTGATAGAATGCATGCTGTCCGTTGGTGCCGGGTTCGCCGAACACGAGTGGTCCTGTCGCGGTCGCGACGGGTTTGCCGTCGCGCGTGACGCTCTTGCCGTTCGATTCCATGTCGAGCTGCTGGAGATAGGCGGGGAAGCGGACCAGGCGCTGCTCGTAGGGCAGAACGGCATGAGCAGTGAAGCCGAGCCCGTTGCGGTTCCAGACACCCAGAAGCGCCAATACAACCGGCAGGTTCCTGGCAGGAGCAGCCTGGCGGAAATGATCATCCATCGCCTTCGCCCCGGCGAGAAATGCCCTGAAGTTCTCCGCACCGATCGCGATGGCCAGAGACAGGCCGATGGCGGACCAGACGGAATAGCGCCCGCCGATCCAGTCCCAGAAGCCGAACATGCGGGCGGGATCGATGCCGAAGGCCTCGACCTTCGCTTTCGCCGTTGAAAGTGCTGCGAAATGCTGCCCGGCCTTCGCCTTGCCCAGCGTCGCCTCAGCCCAGGTCCGTGCGGAGACGGCATTTGCCATGGTTTCCTGCGTCGTGAAGGTCTTGGAGGCGATCAGTACAAGCGTCCGCTTTGGATCAAGGACCTTCAATGTATCGGCGAGATGTGCGCCATCGACATTCGAGACGAAATGCAGACGCGGCCCGTCGTGATAGGGCGCCAGCGCCAGCACGGCCATGACCGGGCCGAGATCGGAGCCGCCGATGCCGATGTTGACGACGTCGGTGAAGGGCTCGCCATCTGCGGCGACATAGCGTCCGAAGCGCACATCTTCCGCGAAGGCCAGGAAGCGCGTGAGTTCTGCCGCGATCAGCGGATCGACCGCAACGCCGTCAACCCTGGCCTGGCTCGTACCATTGGCCCGCAACGCGGTGTGCAGCACCGCGCGGTTCTCGGTGGTGTTGATGGCCTCGCCCGCAAACATCGCCTTGCGGCGCGATGCCAGATCGGAAGCCTCGGCGAGTCTGACAAGGAGATCGATGGTCTCCGCCGTCACCAGATTTTTCGAACAATCGAGATGCAGGCCCGCGCCCGCAAGGCTGAAACGTCCGAAGCGCTTCGGGTCCGCCGCAAAAAGATCGCGCAGAGAGGCGGATTTCATGCGCCTTGCATGGCGATCCAGAGCAGCGAAAGCGGATTTGACCGTCATGCGATGGACCTCAGCTGTGGCCGAACACGGTGTTGAGCTGCGCACCCACCATGATGAAGGTGGTGCGCTTGGGCACCTCCTTCAGGCTGATGGCGCCGATATAGGTCATCATCGAGCGGACGCCGCCCATGATCTCGAGCATCGTGCCGCTGACTGGACCGCGATAGGGCACTTCCACCGTCTTGCCCTCGGAGGCCCGGTACTTGGCCACACCACCCGCATATTTCTTCATCGCCGTATCGGAGGACATGCCGTAGAACTGCATGCGGACGGGGACCTTGCTGCCATTGCGCTCCTCGTAGATGATCTCGCCCTCGCATTCGTCGTGGCCCGATAGCATGCCGCCCATCATGATGAAATCCGCGCCAGCTCCGAAGGCCTTGGCCACATCGCCGGGAACCGTCAGGCCGCCATCGCCGCAGACCTGCCCTTTCAGACCATGCGCGGCATCGGCGCATTCGATGATTGCCGAGAGCTGCGGATAGCCCACACCTGTCATCTTGCGCGTGGTGCAGACCGAGCCCGGGCCGATGCCGACCTTGACGATATCGGCGCCGGCCAGAACCAGCGCTTCCGTCATATCTCCGGTCACCACATTGCCGGCCATGATCACGGCGTCGGGGTTCTCGTCGCGCACCCGCTTGATCATGTCGGTGAAGCTTTCGGTGTAGCCGTTGGCGACATCCATGCAGATCATCGGAATGGGCGCCCTTGCCTTTACCGCCCTGAACTTCTGGTGATCGGCTTCGTTGGTGCCGATGGTGTAGAAGCTGTTGGCGCTGTCGTCCGAGTTGAAGAACGCGATCAGCTCCTCCGCCGGATAGTGCTTGTGCAAGGCCACCATCGCCCCGTGCTTCCTGAGCGCCTTCGCCATGGGGATCGTGCCGGTGACGTCCATGTTGGCAGCAATCAGCGGAAAGCCGCTCCACGTCCTCTTGGCATGGCGGAAGGGGATCGTCCGCTCAATCGCGACATCGCTGCGGCTGGCCAGCGTCGAGCGCTTGGGCCGGATCAGGACGTCCTTGAAATCTAGCTTGGGGTCATTTTCGATGCGCATGGTCTGGAGCCCTTTGGCGACCGTCTCGATGGAGTGGCGAGGGCATCGCGCGCCTCAAACCTGAGACGCCGCGTTGCACGATGCAATAATCATGTTCGGAAGAGGTCGTAAAGCCTGCGCTACGGTTTGCCAGAATCCGACGGGCACGATAGCCAAGGATCATGATCGAGATCACGCCCTTCATCGCGCTTCAGGACAGTGAGGTTGTCCTGTCCTTCGTCCGCTCGTCGGGGCCCGGCGGGCAGAATGTCAACAAGGTCGCCACGGCCTGCGAGCTGCGGTTTGACGCAAGGCACAGCCCGTCGCTGCCCGCCGACATTGCGGTGCGGCTGATGAAGCTTGCAGGGCGCAAGCTGACCAAGGACGGCGTGATCGTGCTATCGGCGGACCGCTTCCGGTCGCAGGAGCAGAATCGCGAGGATGCGGTGCAGCGGCTGGTTGTGATGATCCGCGAGGCCGCAAAGCCACCGCCGCCCAAGCGCCGTCCGACGAAGCCGACGAAATCCTCGGTGGAGCGGCGGCTGAAATCCAAGACGGTGCGCAGTGGGGTGAAGAAGCTGCGCGGGGGCAGCAAGGATATGGATTCGTAACGAATCACGCTGATTCTCCCTTTGGTTGATTGGAGCTGGCTGTCTTGAAGATCCTGTTCGTCCACCAGAACTATCCGGGCCAGTTCCGCTACAGCGCCTCGGCGCTCGGCGCGGACAAGGACAATCAGGTGATTGCCTTGGGTATCAACCCGCCGGGCTATCCCACGCCTGGCGTCACCTACGGGCGCTATCCGATCAAGCGCAAGCCCGTACAGGACGTCGCGCCGCTGCTGCAGGATTTCCAGACCAAGGTGATCCGGGGAGAGGCTGCCGCTGCCGGTGCGGTCGAGCTCAAGCGCAAGGGCTTCAACCCCGATGTAATCATCGTGCATCCCGGCTGGGGCGAGCAGCTTTTCCTGAAGGATGTCTGGCCGGACAGCCGGATGCTCGCCTTCATGGAGTTCTTCTACCGGTCGGAAGGGCTGGACACCAATTTCGATCCGGAATTTGCGTCCGATTCGCTGATGGCGCGGGCGCGCACCCGGACCAAGAACGCCAATCATCTGATGGCGCTGGACGCCGCCGACTGGTGCTACAGCCCGACGCAGTGGCAGCGTTCGTCGCTTCCCGACGCCTATCTGCCGAAGACCAGCGTGATCTTTGACGGCATCGACACGGATTTCATCGTGCCGGATGAACAGGCCGTTTTCACCTTGCCGGACGGGCGCATCGTCAAGGCGGGCGACGAGGTTCTGACCTTCGTGAACCGCAATCTGGAGCCCTATCGCGGCTTTCACGTTTTCATGCGCGCCCTGCCCGCGATCCAGAAGGCGCGGCCCAATGCGATCACGCTGATCGTCGGCGGCGACGAGGTCAGTTATGGCTCCCTGCCGAAGGGCGGGAAAAACTGGCGCGAGGTGATGCTGACGGAAATGGGCGACAGGCTCGATCTCTCCCGCATCGCCTTTCTGGGGCGCATTCCCTATCCGGAATACCGCAAGCTGCTGCAGGTCAGCCGGGTGCATGCCTATCTCA
>JANMFA010000561.1:0-3266 GCA_031377545.1 Hyphomicrobiales bacterium
TCACGCCGCTGTCGCTGGGCTCCGTCACCGGCGACAAGGTCTATGGTGAGCTGTTCTCGCTGACGGATGAAGCCGAGATGGGCCATATCGAGCTCTCGCGCGACGCCGATCTCGTGGTCGTTGCCCCCGCGACGGCCAACCTGCTGGCGAAAATGGCCCATGGCCTCGCCGATGATCTCGCCACGACGGCGCTGCTGGCCACGGACAAGAAAGTGCTCGTGGCACCCGCCATGAACCTGCGGATGTGGGCGCATGCCGCTACCCGCCGCAATGTCGCGCAGCTCAAGGCGGACGGCGTGACCTTTATCGGTCCCACGGCTGGCTCCATGGCCTGCGGCGAATTCGGCATGGGGCGGCTGGCGGAGCCCGCCGATATTCTTGCCTCCATCGAAGCCATGCTGAAAGGCCAGACCACACTTCCATTGCCGGAAGGTGCCTGGGCTGCAGCGGATGAATCCGGTGCCCGCCCGCTCAGCGGCAAACACGTCGTCGTCACATCCGGCCCCACGCATGAGCCGATTGATCCGGTGCGCTACATTGCCAACCGCTCGTCCGGCAAGCAGGGCCATGCCATCGCGGCAGCGGCGGCGGCAGCCGGAGCCACAGTCACGCTGATCTCAGGCCCCGTCGCCATTGCCGATCCCTTCGGCGTGCGCACGATCCATGTGGAGACGGCCCGCGAGATGCAGGCGGCGGTGGACACCGCCCTCCCCTGCGATGTGTTCATTGCGGCTGCAGCCGTGGCCGACTGGTATGTCAGCACCACATCCGGCGACAAGCTGAAGAAAGGCCCCGAAGGGCCGCCTGCCCTCGCGCTGGCGGAGAATCCCGACATTCTGGCCAGCGTTGCCCGGCGCACACAGGGGCGCCCCCGGCTGGTCGTCGGTTTTGCGGCGGAAACCAGCAATGTCACGGCCCATGCGCAGGCCAAGCTTGCGAGAAAGGGTTGCGATCTCATCGTCGCGAATGATGTCAGCACCACGGGCGAAACCCCTGGCGGCGTCATGGGGCAGGCCAGCAACACCGTGCATCTGATCGATGCCAAAGGCGTTGAAAGCTGGCCCACCATGTCCAAGGACACCATTGCCGAAAGGCTTGTCGCGCGTCTCGCGGCCATGCTCGGCCCATGAGTCCGCCGCTCGCGATCCCTGTCCTGCGCCTGCCGCATGGCGAGGGCCTGCCCCTGCCGGCTGCACAGTCCAGGGGGGCCGCCGGCCTCGATCTGATGGCTGCCATTGACGCCGATGAACAAATTACCATAAAAAATTGTGAAAGAGCCCTTGTCCCGACAGGTATCGCGCTCCAGTTGCCTGAGGGTTACGAGGCCCAGGTGCGGCCGCGCTCGGGTCTGGCAATGAAACACGGCGTGACCGTGTTGAATGCGCCAGGTACCGTGGATGCGGACTATCGGGGAGAAATCAAGGTTCTGCTGGTGAACCATGAAAGGATCCCTTCGTTGTCACGCGGGGGTTGCGCATTGCCCAGTTGGTGATCGCTCCGGTGGTGCAGGTTCATCTGGTGTCCGTTCCTGCGCTTGAAACGAGCGCCAGGGGAGGTGCCGGGTTCGGGTCCACCGGCACAAAAACTGAGGGAGTGGGTCAATGATCCTTCTATCGCGACGCAGCATGCTGGGGATTGCCGCCGTGGTCGATATCGCCATGCACGCACGTCCTGGGCCCGTTGCCGCCAAGATGCTGGCGGCACGCCATCAATTGCCCCCCCGCCATCTTGAGACCCTGCTGCAGGCACTGGTGCGTTCCGGTATCCTGAAGGGGGTCCGCGGGCCGCGCGGCGGCTATGAACTCGCCAAGGAGCGCCGCAAGATCACCGCCGGGGATGTTGTGCGCGCCGCGATGAGCAGCCAGGAGGACGAGGAGGAGATGATCGGGCCGGAATCGCAGCTTGTCGAGCTTGTCGTCGGACCAGCCGTCAAGGCGGCGGGCGCAACCTTTCTCGCAAGCCTGGATACCTACACGATCGAGGATCTGTGCCACACCGCCGAGAAGCAGAAGGTCTTTGCCAGCGACCACGGCCAAATGGTCGATTTCGCAATCTGACCAGCCGCATACATTTTCCGGAGAAAGATGTGCAATGGATATGTCATCGACACTCCGGTGTTGAATCGGTAGCCTCGCGGTCTTACGTGTGATCATCCCGTTCGACCGGAGTGCCCTTTCATGACATCCAGCCCTGCCGTCTCCGCCCGCGCGAAACCTGGCCGTGGGCGCATCTACGAGTCGATCACGGACACGGTTGGCGACACGCCGCTCGTGCGCATCGGACGCCTTGCGAAAAGCCGCAAGGCCAAAGCCACGATTCTCGCCAAGCTCGAATTCTTCAACCCGCTCGCCAGCGTCAAGGACCGCATCGGCGTCTCGATGATCGATGCGCTGGAAGCTTCGGGGAAGCTGAAGGCAGGTGGAACCCTTATCGAGCCGACATCCGGCAATACCGGCATTGCGCTGGCCTTCGCCGCGGCCGCACGCGGTTACCGGCTGATCCTCACGATGCCCGAAACCATGTCGATCGAGCGGCGCAAGATGCTGGGCTTTCTGGGCGCGGAGCTGGTGCTGACCCCCGCTGCCCAGGGCATGCGTGGTGCCATCGCGAAGGCCGAGGAACTGCAGCGCGAAACCAAGGGCTCGATCATCCCCCAGCAGTTCCAGAACCCCGCCAACCCGGCGATCCACCGCAGCACCACGGCGGAGGAGATCTGGAACGACACGCAGGGCAAGGTTGATGTGTTCGTGTCGGGCATCGGCACCGGCGGCACCATCACCGGCGTCGGCTCGGTGCTCCGGCAGCGCAACCCCGGCGTGCGGATCGTGGCGGTGGAACCGGAGGACTCCCCCGTGCTGTCCGGCGGCCAGCCCGGCCCGCACAAGATTCAGGGCATCGGCGCGGGCTTCGTGCCCGACATCCTGCAGCGTGACCTGATCGACGAGATCATCACCGTGGGCAACCAGACAGCCTTCGACACCTCGCGCCTTCTGGCGAAAAGCGAAGGCATTCCTGGCGGCATCTCGTCGGGAGCCGCCATGGCAGCGGCGCTCGAAATCGCGGCGCGCGACGGCATGGACGGCAAGACTGTCGTCGTCATCATCCCCAGCTTCGCCGAACGCTACATCTCGAGCGCCCTGTTCGACGGCCTGTAGGCCATCACAATCGCCACCAGGCCCGGAAAGAGGCCGTTGCCCGGAAGCGGCGGATCAGTTATGTCAAACCCAAGCACCCGTAGCTCAGCTGGATAGAGCGTTGCCCTCCGA
>JANMFA010000566.1:0-2630 GCA_031377545.1 Hyphomicrobiales bacterium
GGCCCGCGAAATCCTCTACCGCGAGGATTACTTCGACATGCCGAAGGATTCCGTTGCCCACAATCTGCCAAAAGGGGCGGGATTCGCCGGCTTCCGCTTTCAGGAAGCCAATGCGAGTGGAGGCACTGCGCCCACGAAGGGCTGGCAGGAAAAGCCCCTGCCGTGGCAATCGAATGACTGGGTAGCATTCCTCGGCGCGTCCTACTTCCGGGCCATCGGCGATGAGTTCCAGTACGGGCTTTCGGCGCGCGGCATCATGATCGACGCCGCGATCGGCGGAAAGGCCGAGGAATTTCCGGATTTCACCCATGTCTGGCTGGAGCGCGGTTCCGGGGACACCGTGACAGCCTATTGCCTCCTCGACGGGCCTTCGCTGTCGGGTGCCTACCGGTTCATCATGACTCGCGGCAAGGGTGTCACGATGGAGATCGAGAAGCACCTTTTCATCCGCAAGGACATTGAACGCTTCGGCGTAGCCCCGCTGACATCGATGTTCTGGTACTCCGAGACCATCAAGCCGACGGCGATCGACTGGCGCCCCGAAGTGCATGATTCCGATGGCCTGGCGATCTGGTCCGGCCCAGGAGAACGCATCTGGCGACCGCTGAACAATCCCCGCCGCACCATCGCTTCGTCTTTTGGCGACGACAATCCGCGCGGGTTCGGCCTGTTGCAGCGCGACCGTGTGTTCGATCACTATCAGGACGGCGTGTTCTACGAGCGCCGCCCCTCGCTGTGGATCGAACCCCTGGGACAATGGGGCAAGGGCGCGGTGCAGCTCATTGAAATCCCGACGGATGATGAAATTCACGACAACATCGTCGTCGCCTGGGTCCCTGCCGCGCCGGTGAAGGCGGGCGATGCCTTCCGCTTTGCTTACCGCACGCACTGGCAGTCCGATGAGCCCACACCCTCGCCGCTCGCCCGCTGTGTCGCCACGCGGCTCGGAAACGGCGGCCAGCCCGGAACAACGCGCCCGCAGGGAGTGCGCAAGTTCTTGCTGGAATTCAAGGGCGGTCCGCTGGAGAACATCCCCTTCGGCGTCAAGCCGGAGGCTGTGCTTTCATCGTCACGCGGCACATTCTCCTATGTCTTCACCGAAGCCGTTCCCAACGATGTTCCCGGCCACTGGCGCGCCCAGTTCGACCTGACCGCAAGCGGCGCGGAACCGGTCGAGATGCGCTGCTTCCTGAAAGCGGGCGACAGGGTGCTGACCGAGAGCTGGCTGTACCAGTACTGGCCGGAGTGACGGATATCAGCGGTCTTCCTCCGTGTTTTCGTCCGCTTCGGTCACCGGGATCGCGTACGAACCCTTGAGCCACCTGTTCAGGTCGACATCCGCACAGCGCTTCGAGCAGAACGGCTTGAAGGCGAGCTGCATGCTCTGGCCGCACATCGGGCATTTGCGGCCCAGGACCACATTGTCATTGGCGGGCGGGATGGCAGAACGGGCCATGATTTGTCCTAAACGCGGTTCAGCCAGTTGAAGTGCACGGGATATCCGTCTCCTCCAAGCAGGTTGAACACCTCGTAAAGGGGCAGCCCGACCACATTGCTGTAGGAACCGACGAGATTGACCACAAAGCTTCCCGCAAGACCCTGGATCGCGTAGCCACCGGCCTTGCCCCGCCATTCGCCCGAGGCGAGGTAATGGTCCAAATCCTCGCGCGAAAGGCGCTTGAACCGCACGCGGGTTTCAACAAGTCGCTCCCGGATCGCGCCCTTGGGCGTAACCACGGCGATTCCTGTATAAACCCGGTGCGCACGGCCTGAAAGCTGGCGCAGGCACGCCGCCGCTTCATCCACAAGTTCCGTCTTCGGCAGGATCTCGCGGCCGACCGCAACAACGGTATCAGCCGCGAGAACAAAGCTTGTCGCCAGCGCAGGATCGCGACGGGCGACGATGACAGCGGCTTCTGCCTTCTGGCGGGCTAGCCGGGTTGCCAGGGTTCGCGGCCTTTCGGCCTTGCCCGGCGTTTCATCGATCTCGGCAGGAATGACGGCAGAGGGCTCGAGACCGACCTGCTGGAGCAGCGCCAGCCTGCGGGGCGATCCCGAGGCGAGCACCAATGTCTGTCGCCAATTGTCCTGGGCGTTCATAAGGGTGTCCGGCCGATCAGCGGCAAAGTGGAGAGGCTTCGGCTCCTAAACCAGTTGCCGCGTTTTGTGAACAGCGCAGAGGCCGTCGGGAACAGGACTATTCCGGCAAGTCCTCGAGGATCTGCACCATGCTGCGGGATGGCTCGGCACAGCCCGCCTCTCCCACGACTCGGGCAGGGACGCCGGCGACGGTCGTGTTGTGCGGCACAGCGGCCAGAACAACCGAACCGGCGGCCACGCGCGAGCAATGCCCCACCTCGATATTGCCGAGAATCTTGGCACCGGCCCCTATCAGCACGCCCCGGCGGATCTTGGGGTGGCGATCGCCGGAGTTCTTGCCGGTGCCGCCGAGGGTGACGCCCTGCAGGATCGAGACGTCGTCCTCGATCACCGAGGTCTCGCCGGCGACGAAGCCGGTGGCGTGATCGAGCATGACCCCGCGGCCGATGCGGGCGGCGGGGTGGATGTCGGCGCCGAAGACTTCGGAGATGCGGCTCTGGAAATGCATGGCCATCCAGGTGCGCCCGCCG
>JANMFA010000584.1:0-3963 GCA_031377545.1 Hyphomicrobiales bacterium
TGTGGTGAACAAGCGCGCCGCAGCAACCCTCCCCTTTGGGCAACACGACCTCGACACCCAAGCGCGTGAGCAGGCGGATCGTCGCATCGTTGATCGACGGTTTCAGGACAGGCTGGGCACATCCCGTGAGGATGGCAACGCGCTTCTTGCGCTGGCCGCTCGCGGGAAAGACATCGCCAGCAGAGGCCTGGGAACGCGGCGGGACGCTGGCAGGGGCAAGCGAGAGCATGGCTCCGATCCGGCTTCCCACGATCGGAAGCCGCTCAAGCACCGGCTTCGCCAGACGTCCATAAAAGGCTCCGGCCAGGGCCAGCCGGAAGCGGTTGGGATAGGGCAGCACCCAGGACAGCACCGCTCGCATCAGCCGGTCGTGCCAGGGGCGGTTGTAGGTATTCTCGATATGCGCCCGGGCATGGTCGACGAGATGCATGTAATGCACGCCGGACGGGCAGGTCGTCATGCAGGAGAGGCACGAGAGGCAGCGATCAATGTGCTTGACGACCTCGGCGTTGGCGGGCTTGCCGTTCTCCAGCATGTCCTTGATGAGGTAGATGCGCCCGCGCGGGCTGTCGAGCTCATCGCCCAGCAGCAGATAGGTCGGGCATGTGGCTGTGCAGAAGCCGCAATGCACGCAGGTCCGCAGGATTTTCTCCGATGCCGCGATCTGCGGATCGGCGAGTTGCGTGGCAGTGAAGTTGGTTTGCATGTAGTGTCACTTAATTTTAAAGAAGAAACAAATTGCACCAAAACCATGCAAAAAGCTATCACCGTCGTCAAATTCCCATTTTTCCGGTTCATTTAAATTTTTGAAATCACAAAAATATCTAATATTAAATTTTTTATTATATTTATATTCAATTTTATTCACCAAATCTTGAAATATATTTGAAATATTTTTTTCACAATAATCTCTATCAACATTCCAAATACAAATTGGAGCAGAAATAAAACCCCATTTTAAGTCAGAACCTCTATTATCTTGCAAAATAGCATATATCCTTCTTAAATCATCTTCAATGGATGAAAATATAGCCCATCTTTTCATTTCAAATATTCCCCGTAATTTTTCTTTCTGATCAAAATAAGCTATATCAACACGACCATTTTTATCTGTAGCTTTATGCCTACGGCCCGGCCGCTTTTCTTTAGAAAATTCCTTCAAATAATTAAATGATGTCTCCATTATAACATAACCACCGTTATCTTCACTAAGAGCTAATTTATGCAAATCTGACGCAACTCGAAATGATAACGACTGCTCAATTCCACTCTCGTGAATTGTAAAACTAGAAATACGATAGTAATCAATGGAACACTCAATAATTGATTTGACAACCGATTCCATGATTCTATCTGGCTTAAGCATGTTTTACCCCCCGGCCTGCCAAGCCTTGATCCAGTCAAGGGGCCAGACCAGCATGATGACGTTGAGTATGAAATTGTCGCGGATCAGCCATCCCACGAAGAATTCGGCCCCCACCACAAGCGCCACCGAGATCGCCACAGGCAGCCGTGACGCCAGAAAGAAGCCTGCGATCATCGACAGCATGTCGACGATGGAATTGATGATGCTGTCGCCATTGTAGCCGAGCGAGATGGTGGCCGAGCGGTAGCGTTCGATTACGGCGGGCGTGTTTTCGGCGATTTCCCAGAGCCCCTCCAGCACCAGCGCCGCCAGCAGGCCGGCGAAGAACGACAGTTGCCAGCCTGTCATACGCCGCAGGAGCGCGAATGCCCCGAAGAACAGGAACCCGTGGATGATATGCGAGGGCGTGTACCAGTCGAAGATGTGCTGCGAGTTTTCCGCGCTGTTCACGACGCCGTGCCAGAGCTTCACGCTGCCGCAGGCGCAGATCGGAATACGGCCCATCCACAACAGAACAGCGGCGACCATGGCCATGATGACGCCACAGGCCAGCGCGGCCTGCCCTGGCCGCAGACCTGATGCTCCTGTGCCTTGCGTGAGGGCGCTCATGATCAGATACCCGCGTACATGCGACCGGGATTGAGAATCCCGTCGGGATCGAAGCTCGCCTTCAGGCCGACCTGAAGCTTCTGGATGGCGGGATCGAGCGGCTGGAAGACATCAACGCGGGCGCGGTAGTCAGCCGGTGCCTTCACCAGCGTCGCATAACCGCCGTGGCGCGCGGCAGCGAGGCTGACCGTTGCAGCCAGCGCATCGTCGGCATGCGAAAAGCCAAGCCATACGAGGCCGCCACCCCAGTCGAAGCAGGCTGTTCCTCCGGTTTCGCGCACGAGGTCCGCACCTTTGTCCGGTGCCACCGAAACACGCCAGACATAGGGAATGTTCTGTTTGGCGAGAGAACCGCCATCGCGCAAATGCGGCCAGATCGAAGCGGACGTGTCAGCGGCCAGCGGTTCGAGGCTGCCGAAAGGCGCCAGAACCTTGCGCAATTCGCCGGTGCGATAGGCGATCTGCTGCGCGAACCCCTCGATGCGGATATACGTCTTGCCATCGCCTGATGCGGGACTGGCGGGCTCATGCGCCACGCCTGTGGCTTCGAACGGGGATTGCAGGGCAGCCGCCATGGCGCGGATGGCTTTTGCGTTGTCGAGGCCGGTCAGCACAAGCGTCGCCACGGTTTCGGGCTTCGGGATGACCTTGAAGATCACCTCGGTCAGCACCCCAAGAGTGCCAAAGGCTCCTGCCTGCAGCTTCACCAGATCAAGACCCGTGACATTCTTCATCACGCGGCCGCCGTTCTTGATGAGCTCGCCCCGCCCGTTGACGAAGCGCACGCCGATCAGGCTGTCACGTGCGCCACCCGCCATGATGCGGCGCGGCCCGGCAATGCCGCAGGCCGCGACCGCGCCGATCGTCGGTTCTCCTGACGAGCCAAGCAGCGGGCGATAATCCATCGGTTCGAATGCCAGCATCTGGCCCCGGTCGTCGAGCGTCTTCTGAACCTCGGCCAGCGTTGTGCCTGCCCAGGCCCCGATCACCATTTCGGACGGCTCGTAGAGCGTGATGCCCGAGAGGCCCTTGAGCGACAGCGTCCGCTCGGTCTGGCTGGGGCGGCCAAGCCCGCGCTTGGTGCCGCCGCCCTCGATCGACAGCGGAGCCTTCGCGGCGCGCGCCTCCAGCACGGCGCTCGCAACGTCGGCTTCTGTCTTGGGCTGGATCAGCATGGGCTTCCGCTTCTCATCGGTTGGTGCTTCCTTAGCGGACATCGTGCCGAACGTGAAAGAGCCTTGCCCATGCGAAAGGCGCAAGGCATCTTATTCCACGCAAGCAAGAATGCTGCCTCATCATTGCCACAAGCGGAGGTGCATTAGGCTTTCATTCACGCTTTCAACGCTATTGAACCCTTCATCCCGAGATCTGGATTTTTGCCGCGCCATGCCCGTCTGCGCCTCACGCCGTGTTTTTCTGTCTGGAACGGTCAGCGTGGCCGCGCTGGCGCTGGGCGGCTGCATCCCTGATCTGATGGCAAACGGTGCCATTGGCACCTCCGCCGTCATGCCCCCGCCCGGCTACAACCCCACGGTTCTCGCGATTACCAACCGCCAGCCCGCGAAGGGCGCTCTCAAGGCACCTTGGTATGGCCACGAGCGCAGCACCACGAGTGCGTTCGCCCGCGTTTCCTTCAACCGTCCGGATACGACGCTGGTCGGGAGGGCGCGTTCGACCTTCAGCGGCAGCTGGAGCATCGAGCGCGTCAGCCCGGAGGGCCGACCGGCCACCGAACCGCTGCTGGAGGCCGTCTCGGGCCGCGAGGTGATGCTGTATGTCCATGGCTACAAGGAAAGCTTCGAAAGCGCCTCCATCAGCGCCATCGAACTGACGGAAGGCATCGGTTTCACCGGACCTTCCTTGCTGTTCTCATGGCCCTCGCGCGCGGCATTGTTCGACTATGGCTACGACCGCGAGAGCGCGCTGTTTTCCCGCGATGCCTTCGAGGAAACGCTCGTTGCCCTTCTGTCCGAGGGCGGTGCCTCCCG
>JANMFA010000592.1:0-1595 GCA_031377545.1 Hyphomicrobiales bacterium
CGATGCGTTCCGAAGTCCCGGAGCGCGGGAGCGCGCCACCACGAACGTAATCGAGCGGAACGGTCAGGCGCAGGGCACTGATGGTGACAGGCACAAGCTCTGGCGCGCCGGGCGCTGGTCGTCCGCCGCGCAATGCGTTGATGCCAAGACCCGCAATGACGCCCAGAAGCGCCAGAGCCACGATTGCCAGCATTGTCTTGAGGGGAGGCATCTGAGTGATTTGCGTCCGGTAGGCTTCGCTGTTCACCACGTTTCATGATTCGGGCGCTGTCCCAAGCCTGATCACTTGCGGATTCCGCCCTGTTAACGGATGATAAACCATAGTTTTTCGTGCGTGGAGTTGGCGTGATGATGGTGTTGGAACCCCAGCAACTGGATGCGGTGCGGGCGCTTTTGTTCGGCATGGCCTTTTCCGGCCTTCTGTTCAGCTCATTCCACTATTTGACGGATACCCCTCCGAGCTTCTCGCTGCTTCAGCGCGGCGGCTGGGGCGCCGCCCTCGCGGTGCCTCTCGTTGTCGTGACAGCGCCGTTCATCATTTTGCGCAACACGGTGCGCGGTCGCCGGTTCGAGCGCCGGTCGATCTTCTTTGTCTGGCTTGCCACGGTCATCGCCTGTCTCTGGGGCATGGCGGCAGGCAAGGTGATGCTCAATCTTTTCAGCCTGCTGCTGGTGTGAAACAGCAATCCCATGCCCCTTTACGCGCTCGACACGACCATTCCTGAAACCCCGCCACCCGGCTCCTTCTGGGTTGCGCCCGATGCGCATGTCATTGGCCGGGTCCGGCTGCATGCCGATGTCGGGATCTGGTTCGGAGCTGTCCTGCGCGGTGACAATGAACTGATCGAGATCGGGGAGGGCTCCAATGTGCAGGAGCATTCCATGCTTCATACCGACATGGGATTTCCATTGACCGTCGGCCGCCATTGCACGATTGGCCACCGGGCGATCCTGCATGGATGCACGATCGGCAACAACACGCTGATCGGCATGGGTGCGATCATCCTGAACGGCGCGGTGATCGGGGACAATTGTCTTGTCGGCGCTGGTGCGCTGGTGACCGAAGGCAAGGTCTTTCCGGACAATTCGCTGATCGTAGGGACGCCGGCCAAAGCCATCCGCACGCTCGATGAAGCAGCGGCAGCGAAACTGGCAGGTTCGGCGTTGGGCTATGTCAGGAACTGGAAGCGCTTTACCGCCGGGCTGAAGCTGGTCTGACCTCCAGAAAGGTCAGCGGCTTCTGGCGGTAATGATGTTTGTGTCGACGTTCCCCAGCGATACCCAGCGGTTTGGATGTTCCTGTGATTGGCGCTTGACGTACTTGTAGCCCGTCTCCGTCCACAGTTTCACCTTCTGCTCCTGATTGTCGAGGATGAAGTCTCCGCGGTCGGTGCGCACCATCAGCACCGCATGGCCATCACCTTTCTTGTCACGCACAACGGTGACCAGAAGTGACTGGCGCGGGAAGCCCATCGCCATCAGCCGCTTGCGCTTTTCCAGGACGTAGTCTTCGCAATCGCCCTTGCCGTCGGTCGGGTAGGACCAACGCTCGGCGACGCCCCAGTGATCCATATCAGTCACAGGCTCGATCTCGC
>JANMFA010000600.1:0-3335 GCA_031377545.1 Hyphomicrobiales bacterium
GAGTGGTTTTGTGCAATGCTCAAGACTTCTCATCCTGAGGTGCGAGCCAAAGGCGAGCTTCGAAGGACGCACAACGGCGATGCAGCACAAAAGAAAAGCCGCCCCGAAAGGCGGCTTTGTCATTTCACCCAGTACATTGAAACTCAGTTCATCCGGCCGCGTACGTCCTTGAGTCCGGCTGCGATCAGATCATCCGCGACCTTGCCGGTGGCCTGGCCCTTGAGGATGACTTCCGCGGCGCGGATCGCGGCGTCGGCAGCGGCAGCACGCACTTCTGCAGTAGCAGACGCTTCGGCCATGGCGATCTTCTGCTCGGCCTGCTTCGTGCGGCGGACGACGTAGTCCGCAAGCTTGGCTTCCTGATCAACGCGGATGCGCTCGGCCTCGGCCTTCGCATCCTCGACGATCTGGGCAGCTTCCTTCTCGGCGGCGGCGCGCTTGGATTCGTACTGGGCCAGCAGCGTCTCGGCTTCCTTGCGGAGATTCGAGGCAGCGGCGAGTTGCTCGGAAACCTTCTGCCCACGGGCATCCAGCATGCCGATCAGCGTCTTGTGAACCCCGAAATAGCCGAGAATGCCCAGGAAGATGAAAAACCCGATGGCAACGAAAAGCGTATCCATACTGATCGGCTCCTCAGGACTGGACCGAAGCGACAGCGCGCTTCAGCTCATCCGCCTTGGGCGAGACGCCCGTGATACGCTTGACGATATCGGCAGCAGCATCCGCGGCGATCGATGCCACGTTGCCCATGGCCTTGTCGCGCGCGGCATTGATGGAGGCTTCGGATGCCGTGATTTTCGTCACCGTCTCCGCTTCAACAACCTTGCGCTTGGCTTCGGCTGAAGCGGATGCCGCGTCCTTCGCCTTCTGGGCAGTGGACTGGGCACCAGCCTTGGCATCGGCCAGAAGCTTCTCATAGGCTTCGCCTGCGGCCCTGGCCTTGTCCTGCATGGACGCAGCGGCCCGGAGGTCGCCGTCGATCTTGCCTTCCCGCGTTTCCAGAATCTCTGCCACGCGGGGCAGCGCGATCTTCGACATCAGGTAATAGAGAACGCCAAACGTGATCACGAGCCAGAAAATCTGGCCCGGGAACGTGGAAGCGTCGAACGGCGGGAACGAGCTTTCGCCGGCAGCCTTTGGGGCATCCGCTGCGAAGGCGGTCCCGATGAACAGCGAAATCATCGGCACACCTCAGTATTGCTCCCGCCGGATGAGCGGCGGGAGACGGTCAACCCAAAATCAGGCGACGAAAAGCAGGATCAGCGCCACGACGAAGGCGAAGATGCCAAGGCCTTCGGCAAGAGCCGCGCCGATGAACGCACGGCCGAACTGACCGTCAGCAGCCGACGGGTTGCGCAGGGCGCCCGAGAGAAAGTTGCCGAAGATGGTGCCAACGCCAATGGCGGCAGCGCCCATTCCGATTGCAGCAAGGCCAGCACCGATGAGCTTGGCGGCATCTGCTTCCATGTGAAACTCCTGATATTCTTCTAGAGGGGGGTAGGGAGGGAAAGTCGGACCCAGTTATAAATCAGTGTCCGGGGTGAAGCGCATCATTGAGATAGATGCAAGTCAGAATTGAAAAGACGAAGGCCTGAAGGGCCGCGACCAGCAATTCCAAAGCGTAAAGAGCGACAATCATGGCCATCGGCAGTGGCGTCAACGCGATCACCCAGCCGCCAGCGGTCAGCATGAGCACGATGAACCCGGCGAAGACCTTCAGTGCGATGTGCCCGGCGAGCATGTTGGCGAAGAGACGCATCGACAGGCTGATGGGGCGCGAGATGAACGAGATGACCTCGATCAGCACGATGAAAGGCAGGAGCGGAGCGGGCACACCCGACGGCACGAAGAGGCCGAAGAAGTGCGTTCCGTGCGTGACGAACCCGTAAATAATCACGGTGCTGATCACGAGCAGCGCAAACATGAAGGTCACGACAATGTGGCTGGTGACCGTGAATGTACCGGGGATCAGGCCGACCATGTTGCAGATCAGCACGAAGATGAAGAGCGAGAACACCAGTGGCATGAACTTCATGCCTTCCTTGCCGGTGGTGGAGCGCACGGTGTCGGCCATGAACTCATAGAGCATTTCAGCAGCCGATTGCAGACGGCCCGGCACCAGCGATTTCGACTTCGTGCCATAGATCATCAGGAAATAGATGATGCCGACGGCAATGATCATGAACAGCGCGGAATTGGTCAGCGAGAGGTCGTTGCCGAAGAAATTGATCGACGGACCGATCTTCGAAATCTCGAACTGATGGATCGGATCGATCGCGCCTGCTTCGCTCGCCACAATGAACCTCGTTCTGTGCGGAGGACCGGCCAACCGGTCCTCCAAGTCAATTTTGAGTCTTGTCGTCCGCGCCTGGGCCTGTCGGCTTCATCGCGATCTTGTAGACATTCCAGAACCCCGCCACCATGCCCACGAAGAGCATGATCAGCAGGGCGAAAGGGCTGGACCCCAGCCAGCGGTCGATCCACCAGCCCAGAAACCCGCCGACCAGCACACCCGCCACCAGCTCAGACGTGACCCGGAAGCCGGTTCCCATCGCCTTGCCAAGCCCGACAGCAGGTGTCGTGGCCGCAGCCGCCTTGCGCTCGTCCGTGACGTGGACCATCTCCGCCTTGATCGCCCCGGACAAAGAGTCGAGGCGGGCCTTGAGTTCCGCATCCTGATTGTCGGGGCCGGAGCTTTTTTGGCTCATGTCGGGACCGTCCGCTGTCTTGGCGCACCACCCTCGATCCGTTGCCGAACCGACGCTGAAGGCTAGAACGAGCGACCATCCGAGCGGTCCCTCAATCGCGGCGGAACATATTTTCGCCCCCGTGATCTGTCAAGCGCGGTGAATCAAAGTCAAATCATTGAAATCAATATCTTTTCTGAAAAATGCTGCAGTGCGGTCGCAATGCCGCACCCGGTGTGTCCGCAAAGACACATGAATCAGCCGATGCTCAGTCCATCGCCGCGAGGGCGTCGAGCCCCTCACGGTAGGTCGGATACCGGAACTGATAGGCCAGAACCTCGCGCAGCCGCCGGTTCGAGCAGCGTTTGCTCTCCGAATAGAAGCTTTTGGCCATTTCGGAGAGCTGGGCATCGGCGAACGGGATTTCCGGCGGTGGTACGACACCAAGCAGGGCTGCTGCGTATTCCACAACCTCCTGTGGCGGGCAGGGCTCGTTGTCGCAGATGTTGAAGGCGCCTGAAACGTCGGGATGGCCAAATCCCGCCATGGCAGCACCGGCGATATCCTCGACATTGATTCGGTTGAAGACTTGCCCTTCCTTGATGATGCGGCGCGCCGTGCCCGTGCGCAGATCCTCTATCGCGTTGC
>JANMFA010000608.1:0-4553 GCA_031377545.1 Hyphomicrobiales bacterium
CGCCACATCCCCCACCAGCCGCGTCTTGCCGGGTTCCGCACCCGCCACCCGGTTGATGCCGACATCGATGACGATGGCGCCGGGTTTGATCCAGTCCCCCCGGATCATCTCGGGGCACCCCACGGCGGCGACCAGGATATCCGCGCGGCGGCAGAGCGCTGGCAGATCCTTCGTGCGGGAATGCGCGATGGTCACGGTGCAGCTTTCGGCCAGCAGCAGTTGCGCCATGGGCTTGCCCACGATGTTGGAGCGCCCGACCACCACCGCCTCCAGCCCGGCAAGGTCCGCCCGCACGGATTTCAACAGCATCAGCGAGCCCAGCGGCGTGCAGGGCACGAAGGCGTCCTGTCCGTTCGCGAGACGCCCGACATTGACTGGATGGAACCCGTCGACGTCCTTGGCGGGGTCGATGGCCTCGATCACCTTGTCAGCCGCAATATGCTTGGGCAGCGGCAGTTGCACGAGGATGCCATCGACGGCAGGATCGGCGTTCAGCCGCGCCACAAGCGCCAGCAGGTCAGCCTCGGACGTCGTGTCCGGCAGCATGTGCTCGAAGGAGTGCATCCCGGCTTCAAGCGTGCGCTTGCCCTTGTTGCGCACATAAACGCGACTGGCCGGATCATCCCCCACCAGCACCACGGCCAGGCCGGGCGGGGCGTGGCCCTGCGCCACAAACCCGGCCACCGCTGCGCCGATTCGGGCGCGGAGTTGCTCGGAAAAGGCATTGCCGTCGATGATCTGGGCCATGGGTCTCACTCAAACCTTGCGCGTGGCCATATAGACGCCCGCCGCCGTCAGCACCATGCCGGTGATCTGGACCGCATTCAGCGTCTCGCCAAACAGCACCCAAGCCTGCACCGCCACCACGGACGGCACGAGGTAGATCAGCACGGAGACGCGCGTCACCTCACCCCGGTTGATCATCATCAGCATGATGGCGATGTTGAACACCGACAGCGCGATGACCGACCAGGCCAGCACGGCATAGAGCGTCAAGCTGTGATCGAAATGCAGGGATTCCGTCGCAAGTGCGAGGGGCGCGACGATGACCAGAGCGCCGAGATACTGCACGGAGGTCACGGTGCGCAGATCAGCGCCAGCCACGAAACGCTTCTGGTAGAAGCTCCCGGCGGTCACGGCGACCATGCCGATGACGTTGATGCCAAGCGCCAGCCACGCGGCTTCGCCCGTTCCGCCCAAAGCCACACCAAGCTTGGGCGAGAGCACCAGCAGCACGCCGAACAACCCGACCGCAACACCCGCCCATTGTCGCGCGGTGATGGTCTCCTTCAGCAGGTAAGGTGCCAGCAGCGCAGTCAGCAGCGGCTGCAAAGCCGCAAGCAATCCGGAAATGCCAGCGGAAAGCCCGTGCTTCACAGCCCACCAGACGCCGCCGAGATAAATGCCATGCAGCAGCGCACCCGAGACAAGCGCATGCAGCCATGCCCGCCGCCCGGAAGGCCATGGCGCGTGCATTGCAAACGCAAACAACGCGATGACAACAGCCGCACAGGCAAAGCGCACGGTCAGGAACCACAGCGGATCAGCATGCGACGCAGCAAATTTCGCCGAGATCCAGCCCGTGGACCAGAGGAAGACGAAGAGGGCAGGCGTGGCGAGAAGGAAAAGGCGTTGGGGGGACATTGCTTGCGCTACCGCGCCATCTCCTTCAGCGCCAGCCTGATCAGCGCCTCGGTCTTCGGTTCATCGCCAGCCACCTTCATCGCCGCAGCGACGGCGGCGGAGGCTTGCGCCTGCTGGTAGCCAAGGTTCACCAGCGCCGAAATGGCGTCCACGGCAGGCCTTGGCGCGCGGTTTTCGCCGACATCGCCCTGCAGCTTCATCACGGCGGGATCGACCGACCCAAAGGCCGGTGCCTTGTCCTTGAGATCGAGCACGAGGCGCTCCGCCAGCTTCTTGCCGACGCCCGGCGTGCGGGTGATGCTCGCCACATCCTTCAGCGCGATGGCCGATGCCAGATCGCCCGGCTTGAACGTCGAGAGAATGGCCAGCGCCACCTTTGTGCCGACGCCCTGCACGTTGAGGAGAATGCGGAACCACTCGCGCTCGGTTTCGCTGGCGAAGCCGAAAAGCTTGATCTGGTCCTCGCGCACATAGGTCTCGATGGCGAGCACAGCCGCCTCGCCCGGCGGCGGCAGGGCCTGCAAGGTGCGCCCTGAGCAGAACGCGACATAGCCCACGCCGCCCACGTCGATGATGACAAAATCCTCGCCGTAGCTGTCGATGAGGCCTTTCAGTTTGCCGATCATGTCGCGAATATCCTCACGTTGCGGCTGTGCGCATGGCAGATCGCAATCGCCAGCGCATCCGCCGCATCCTCCGTCTTCGGATCAGCCCTGGGCAGTAGCACGCCGATCATCAGGCGGATCTGCTGCTTCTCGGCATGGCCCGAGCCCACCACGGTCTTCTTCACCTGGTTGGGCGCGTATTCCGCAACGCTGATGCCGGACAGGGCAGGGGCAACCATCGCCACGCCCCGCGCGGCACCCAGCTTTAGCGTGGCCCGCGCATCCTTGTTGACGAAGGTTTCCTCGATCGCTGCTTCATGCGGCGCAAATTCCGTCACCACTTTGATCAGGCCCACATGCAGCAGCTTCAGCCGCTCACTCAAGGCCAGCTTGTCCGAAGGCTCCACGGAGCCGCAGGCCACGAAGCTGAGCTTTGATCCAAGCGTCTCGATCACGCCCCAGCCGCATTTGCGAAGTCCGGGGTCGATGCCAAGGATGCGAATCGGGTGGGGGGCGAGCATGATCCCCGATGGGTAGCGGGTTCCGCCGTGCTGATCCACCCGATCAATATTTCTGGTTTGACCAGAAAGGCTGGAAACGGCTTTGTCTGTGGCAGAAACCCATCCAGCCATGACATCTCTTTCTGACCTCGCCGCTTTCTTCGGCTTTTCCAGTCCTTCCACACTCCTGATCCTGGCAACGGCTGCGCTGCTCGGCGGACTGGTGCGCGGGTTCACCGGCTTCGGCTTCGCCATGGTATTCGTGCCCATCGCGACCATCGCTGTCGGCCCCAAGGCGGCTGCAGCGCTGATATGGCTGGTGGATATCCCGTTCGCCCTGCCACTGGCAGCGGCAGGTTTCCGCCGGGTCGCGTGGCGGGAACTGCTGCCACTGCTGACAGGAGCCATAGTGTTTGCTCCGTTTGGCGTCTGGCTGCTGATCAACAGCGATCCGGTAACCGCGCGCTGGATCGTCGCCGTCGCAATCCTTTGCGGCGTCACCGCGCTTGCCACGGGTTGGCGCTACCGCGGTTCTCCCGGCACGCCGCTGTCACTCGGCGTCGGCGGGCTTGCGGGGACGGCGAGCGGCCTTGCGCAGCTCGGCGGCATGCCCATCGCCATTTTCTGGCTGGCGGCACAGAAGAACGATGCCAGGCAGACCCGCGACAATCTCAACGGCTTCTTCGCCATCCTGCCGGTTTTCACGGGTGTCCTCTACTGGTGGACTGGCGTCCTGACCTGGACTTCGGTGATGCAGGCGCTGCCGCTGCTGCTGCCGTATGGGCTGGCGCTGCTTGTAGGCAGCCATCTGTTCCCGATTGCCTCGGAGCAGACGTTCCGGCGGCTGGCCTATGCTGTGATCTTCATGGCCGCGCTGCTGGCGGTACCGCTGGTGGATCCGCTGCTGGGGCGATGAAATCCGTTCACCCGCTCATCTTCGCCACAAGCGCATCCGAAATCTCGAAATTCGAGTAGACGTTCTGCACATCGTCATGATCATCCAGCAGGCCCATCAGCTTGATCAGCTTTTCGCCCGCCTCGTCATCAACGCTGACACTGTTCTGCGGTTTCCAGACGAAGGCAGACTTGCGCGGATTGCCGAACTTGACTTCCAGCGCCGTGGAGACATCCGCGAGCGCAGTGATGCCGCAGATGACGGTATGTCCTGATTCATCCGAAACAACGTCGTCTGCGCCCGCCTCAATGGCGGCTTCCAGCATCGCATCCTCCGATGCAGCCGTAGCGTCAAACTCGACCTGTCCCACCTTGTCGAACATGAACGACACAGCGCCGGTCTCCGCCAGATTGCCTCCCGCCTTGGTAAAATACGACCGGATGTCGGAGGCCGTGCGGTTGCGGTTGTCGGTCATGGCCTCGATGATGATCGCCGTCCCGCCCGGGCCATAGCCCTCGTAGCGGATCTCGTCGTAGTTCTCATTGTCGCTGCCCGAGGCCTTCTTGACCGCGCGCTCGATCACGTCGCGCGGCATGTTCTCGCTGCGTGCCGCAATGATGGCCATGCGCAGCCGGGCGTTCATTGCGGGGTCGGGCAGGCCGAGCTTGGCGGCCACCGTGATTTCGCGCGACAACTTCGAGAAGAGCTTGGATCGCATTGCGTCCTGCTTGCCCTTCCGGTGCATGATGTTGCTGAATTGGGAATGCCCTGCCATGCGAAAGCCCTTGCGTCGCGTTTGGGCGCGAAACGGATTGGAATTCCGGGGTTATAATCAGGGACATGCCGGGGGGGCAAGGGAATGGTCTGGCGGGCAGCTACATCGCAGACCGCAGCGCTGAAGGCTGTCCA
>JANMFA010000612.1:0-2384 GCA_031377545.1 Hyphomicrobiales bacterium
CCAAGCGACGACGCCACGAGATTATAGGCTTCCGTCGCGTTCTTCGTGAACATCACCTCATCGACCGAGGGCGCGTTGATGAAGGCGCGACAGATCTCGCGGGCTTCCTCGTAGGCCTCCGTCGCCGCATTCGCCAGATAATGCAAACCACGGTGAACATTGGCATATTCTGTCTCGTAGGCGCGGATCATGCGGTCGAGCACGGATTGCGGTTTCTGGGCAGAAGCCGCATTGTCGAGATAGACCAGCGGCTTGCCATAGGGCTGGAGCCGGAGAGCCGGGAAATCGGCGCGGATCGTGTTGATGTCGTAGGTCAAGTTGCTGTGCTCCTCCTTCTCCCCTGGGAGAAGGTGGTCGGCGGATGCCGACCGGATGAGGGTAAATCACGACGGTCAGGGATTTGCCCTCATCCGTCATGCGTTCCGCATGACACCTTCCCCCACGGGGGAAGGGGAAGTTACTTCCTCGCCTCCAGCCACTCGTGGGTCATTCCCACCAGCGCCTCCCGCAAGCCATCATGGCTCACATGCTCCAGCGCATCGCCCGCAAAGGCCATGATCATCAGCGCTTCGGCTTCCTTGCGGGCAATGCCGCGGGAGCGCAGGTAGAACAGCAGTTCGTCGTCCAGCGCGCCCACCGTGGCACCGTGGCCGCAGACCACGTCATCCGCGAAAATCTCCAGCTCCGGCTTGCAATGCATGGACGAATGCTCGCCCAGCAACAAAGCGTTCGATGCCATCTTGCCGTCGGTCTTCTGCGCGTGCTGCCTGACGATGATCTTGCCCTGGAACACGCCGCGCGCCTCATCATCCACGATGGTCTTGAACAGCTTGCGACCCGTGCCGTTCAAGGCGTCATGCTCGGTCACCAGAGTTGTGTCCGCATGCTGCGTGCCGCGCAGCAGCGTCACGCCGCGCACGCCGACCGTGGCGTTATCGCCATGCACGCGGGTGAAGACCTGATGGCGGGAAAGTGCTGCGCCAGACGTGAAGGACAACGTGTTGAATGTGGCCCCTTCGGCGACGGAGGCAGCAACCGTGGACAAAGTTTGCGCAGTTCTGTCCGCCGTGTTCACCCGGATATGCTCGACCGATGCGCCTTTACCGAGATCAAACTCGATCACTGTGTTTTCCTGCGCCGCAGTGCCTGACTTGCCGCGATGCGTCTCGATCAGGGTGAGAGAGGCGCCTGCCGCCACGGACACGACGATGCGAGCATACGAGGCGGTGGCATCCGTTGTCTCGAAGGCCAGCGATAGCGGTTCCTTGACCGCGACACCCGCTGCGACCTCGATCAGCAATCCTCCGGTCATGAACGCCGTGTTGAGCGATGTGACGATATCGCCCGAGAGATCAACGCCGCGATTCAGGCTGCCCGCGACTTTGGCAGCATCGTCGGCCAACGACGTCACGGTGACGCCCTTGGGCAGAACGGGTGATTTCACCAGCCAGCCATCAACGAATGAAAACACATCGTCGTCCTTCACCAGCGACCACGGACGCTTGCTCGCCCAATCCGCAGAAGGGGCAGGGGAGAGCGGTGCCGCGCTGCGCATCATGGCGCGGAGATCCGTGTAGTGCCATGCTTCGATGCGGCGGTGTGGGAGGCCTGCGGCTTCGACGCGGGCAAAGGCTTGCGTGCGCAGAGTTTCCGCGCCTTTGGGCTTTGCCGCCGCGAAAAGCTTCGAAAGCTCGGTCTCGGCCGCAGTTCTGAGATTGGTCACAGGTGCGTTCATGTCGATCACGCCGCCGTTGCGAAGTCGCGGTAGCCGTTCTTCTCAAGCTCCAGCGCGAGTTCCTTGCCACCCGATTTCACGATCTGGCCCTGCGACATGACATGCACGGTGTCCGGGATGATGTGGTCGAGCAGGCGCTGGTAATGCGTGATCACGAGAAACGCGCGATCCGGCCCGCGCAGTCGGTTGACGCCTTCGGAAACGACCTTCAGCGCATCGATATCAAGGCCGGAATCGGTCTCGTCCAGAATGCACATCTTGGGTGCCAGCAGCGCCATCTGCAAAATCTCCATGCGCTTCTTCTCGCCGCCGGAGAAGCCGACATTGAGCGGGCGCTTGAGCATGTCCTTGGCGATTCCCAGGCTATCGGCGGCAGCATTCACCGCCTTGATGAAGGCGGCAGGCTGCAACTCGTCTTCGCCGCGCGTGCGGCGCTGCGCGTTCATGGCGGCCTTGAGGAAGGTCATGGTGGCGACACCGGGGATTTCCAGCGGATACTGGAATGCGAGGAACAGGCCAGCTGCGGCGCGGGCATCGGCCTCCATCTCCAGGATGTTCTCGCCATTGAGCAGGATTTCACCGTCGAGAACCTCATAGTCCTCCTTGCCGGCGATCACGTAGGAGAGCGTCGACTTGCCGGAGCCGTTCG
>JANMFA010000048.1:0-3223 GCA_031377545.1 Hyphomicrobiales bacterium
TGCTGACTGGCTTTCCAGCGCGCCCGTTTGCGGGCGATATCCGGTCGTGACTGTTCCGTCGGAAGCACGGTTTTTTTGAAGCTCAGGCCCTCGGCATGGACAAATATCCAGACGGCTTTCTGATGGGTTCTGATCCTGCGCGCAGCCAGTTCAGCCGTCAGCTTGCGAAGCGTGAAGGGACCCGAATGGATGCGCTCACGGAACCATTCGGCATGGGCCCTGGACAGCACCCGCTTCTTGTGGCCATTCATCTTGCCCGGCTTCAGTTCGCCCGTCTCCCGCCGCAGCTTCTTCTACTTCGACACACACGGGGCTGATCTGCAGCGCAGCTGCAATCGATCTGATCGTCTCGCCACGATCAGCGCGAGCCAATGCCCGCGAACGAAGGTCTACCAAATAAGCTTGCGTCATTCGTGCTGGCCTCCAGTACCAGCACGAAGCTTGAATCAGAATAGACCTGATTTGGGAATCCCGATTCCGTCAAAATACGTCATGCTCTAAGCGCTCAGAGAAGTAAAGCGCTTATATTTCAATAATTTAGCAAGAAGATATGCAAAAATACATGGCGTTTTGCGCTGGATCGAGAGTGGGTTTTCATACCTCTCAAGATTAATGACATAAACGAGCTTGAGAGTGAGTGTCACAATTTCGCTAAATCATTGAAATCGTTCATAGGCCACTCTCAGGTTTTGTGGCGGACGACAAGTCTATTGGTTTTCTGCGATGTCAGGCATTCCACGCGCTTCAAGCTCCTGTCGGATCAGCGCCTTGGTGATCTTGCCATAGGCGGAGCGGGGCAGGCTGTCCCACAGGACAATACGGCGCGGCAGCTTGTAGCGCGCGAGCTTGCTGCCCAGCCAGCCAATGCACTGGGCTTCGTCGAACACCGCGCCCGGCTTCAAAACACAGATTGCGATGCCGACTTCTCCCCAACTGCGGTCCGGCACACCCAGCACAGCGGCTTCCGCGATGGCGGGATGGGTCAGCATCGTTTCCTCGATCTCGCGCGGGTAGACGTTTGAACCACCGGAGATGTACATGTCCGACGCGCGCCCGGTGATGTAGAGAAACCCTTGCCCGTCGAGATGCCCAAGGTCGCCGGTACGAAACCATCCGTCGCGAAACGCTTTCGCATTGGCCTCGGCGTTGTTGTAGTAGCCTGCGAAGACCGCTGGACCGCACACGCAGATCTCGCCTGTCTGACCTGCGGGCAACTCCGAGCCGGTGTCGTCCTGAATGGACACCTGCATCCCTGTGCGCTCGTAGCCACAGGTACCAACGCGGGCATTCACGCCATCATCAAGACTGTGCAGGCGCGGCGGCAGCACGGTGATGTTTCCCGTCACCTCACCCAGCCCGAAATACTGCACCAGCACCGGGCCGAGAGTCTTGAGCGCATGCTTCTGATCCTCCCGGTACATCGGTGCACCTGCATAGATCACATGGCGCAAAGACGAATGATCATGTTGGTGCACGGAGGCGTGTTCGGTCAGCAGCTTCACGATGGTCGGTACCGTGAACATGTTGGTCACCTGCCATGTCGCAACCAGGCGCCATGCCTCGTCGGGGTCGAACCGGTCCAGTGCGAGCAGGACCGTTTTGACGCCCCGCGCCACCTGCGCCAGTTGGTGGATTCCGGCGCCGTGGGACAGAGGCGCGACGACAAGCGATGCGTCGTTTTCGGTCGTACCCGGCATCAGGTCGCAAAGGTGGTTGGTGATGACGAAGGCCATCTGACCATGCGTCAGAACGGCGGCTTTTGGCTTGCCGGTGGTGCCTGACGTGAAGAAGAACCAGCACGGGTCATCATGCTCTACGGCAGCTGGCACGAACGTGTCGTCGGCTGCGTTTGCGATGAGTCTTTCATAGTCCTGGCCAAATTCCGACGCGCCGATGGAGACAACGGTCCGGATTGCTGGCTGTGCCGCGCGCGCTGCCGCGGCATGTGCTGCAAACTCGGCCTGGCAGATCATCGCCGTCGCACCACTGGAGCTGGCCAGATAGGCGACTTCCTCCGGTGTCAGCCGGAAATTGGTGGGAACCCAGACCGCACCCAGACGGAAGCAGACAAACATGCTTTCGAACATCTGGTTGCAGTTGCGCGACTGGACAAGGACGCGGTCACCCTTCGACACACCACGCGCTGAAAGCGCGTGGGCCATTGCATCCACACGCCGGTCAACGTCGGCCCAGCTCCACCGCTGCTCGCCCCAGACCAGTCCGATCTGATCGGGAAACCGGCGTCCGCACTGGCGCAGTACATGCGCGAGATTCATGACCCGGCGCGAAGCGCGCGCGACACCGCCGGTTGGCGCAGCTTGCGTTGCCGTTGTGGTCGAAGAATCCATGGCAAAGCCTCCCGCGCCCGAAGCTACGGGACGAGATTGACTGCCGCCAGCGCCTTTTTCTGCTTTTGCTCGACCTCGGCCAGGGAGAAGTTCTCGACCGCCTGGTTGAAGAGCTGGTAAAAGTTCAGCCTGGCCTCCAGGTGCAGGAACACACCGCCCAGTCCAATTGCGGCCCGGTCCATGAACACGAATTCCTGGGGTACAGTGACGGGGCCCTTGCGCTTGAGTTCCTGATGGACCTGGAACGCTTCCTTGCGGCCATATTCACCGGGCTTGACGCCATCGGCGATGGTCCGGACGCGGTCATCCAGGATTGGGCCGTAGATGAAGCGCGCCCAGATGTTCAGGACCTCAATGAGCTCCTTCTTCAGATTCTTGAAGCCCCAGGTTTCATAGGCATGCACCAGCCGCGCCTCATCGTTGGTGAGCAGGCCCATATAGAGGTCCAGAACGCCACCCATGAACGTGATGGGGAAGATGCGGACACAGCCGTAGTCCAGCAGGTTGATGCCGCCGGGTTCGCCATCCTTTTCGAAAACGGTGTAGTTGCCCAGATGTGGGTCGCCATGGATCACGCCGTAGCGTGAGAACGGCAGCCACCAGGCCTTGAACATCGCTTCCGAAATCCGGTTGCGCGCCTCCTGGCTGTGGTTCTTGTAGGACAGCAGCTTGTTGCCCTCGAGCCAGCCCATCGTCAGCAGGCGATTGGTCGAAAGTTCCCTGTGAACGCCCGGCACGCGAACCAGCGGTTCGTCAGCCAGAACTGCTGCGTAGAGCAGTGCGTGCTTGGCCTCGCGGTCGTAATCAAGCTCCTCGCGCACCCGCGCACCGATTTCCTTGAAGATCTCCGAGGTGTCGATGGCCTTGTCCATCTG
>JANMFA010000052.1:0-2231 GCA_031377545.1 Hyphomicrobiales bacterium
GCCGCAGATGCGCATCCGAATCACGGAAATGCGCAGGAAATATGATGTTTCCCTCTCTGCCAGAAAGCGCTTTTCATTGACAACCCCGGAGGTAGATACCTATCTCCCGGGTCACAAAGCCGGTTCGGCGCACACCGGCCCTCGCGACCAAAAGGTTTCCACCCATGTTCGGCGTCCTTGCCAAGAAGATTTTCGGCTCCGCCAATGACCGCAGGGTCAAGGGCTATGCGCCCAAGGTGAAGGCCATCAACGCGCTGGAAAGCGAGCTCGAGGCCCTGACGGACGAGCAGTTGCGGGCGCGCACCGACGCCTTCAAGGCCGAACTTGCCGAGGGCAAGACGCTCGACGACATCCTGGTGCCCGCCTTCGCCACCGTGCGCGAGGCCGCCAAGCGCTCGCTGGGCCAGCGGCATTTCGATGTGCAACTCATCGGCGGCATGGTGCTGCACGAGCGCGGCATCGCCGAGATGAAGACCGGCGAAGGCAAGACGCTGGTGGCGACCTGCGCGGTCTATCTCAACGCGCTCAACGGGCGCGGCGTGCATGTGGTGACGGTCAACGACTACCTGGCCCGGCGCGACGCGGACTGGATGGGCAAGGTCTACAGCTTCCTGGGCATGAGCGTCGGCGTGATCGTGCATGGCCTGGATGATGACCAGCGCCGCGCGGCCTATGCCTGCGACATCACCTACGGCACCAACAACGAATACGGCTTCGATTACCTGCGCGACAACATGAAGTACGAGTTCGCCCAGATGGTGCAGCGCGGCCATGCCTACGCCATCGTGGACGAGGTTGACTCGATCCTGGTGGACGAGGCGCGCACGCCGCTGATCATCTCCGGCCCCACCGACGACAAGTCGGAGTTGTATGTCTCGATCGATGCGCTGATGCCCAGGCTGGTGAAGAGCGACTACGAGGTCGATCTGAAGCAGCGGCAGGTGTCGCTGACGGAAGACGGCACCGAGAACATCGAGCAGTTGCTGATGGGGGCGGGCGTGCTGAAGGACGGCACGATGTATGAGGCGCACAACGCCACCATCGTGCACCATGTCAACCAGGCGCTGCGGGCCCACAGCCTGTACACCAAGGACAAGGATTACATCGTCCGCTTCAACCCCGAGAACGGCCAGAACGAGGTCGTCATCATCGACGAGTTCTCGGGCCGCATGATGCCGGGCCGCCGCTATTCGGAAGGGCTGCACCAGGCGCTCGAAGCCAAGGAGCATGTGCCGATCCAGCCGGAGAACGTGACGCTGGCCTCGATCACCTTCCAGAACTATTTCCGCCTCTACGAGAAGCTCGCGGGCATGACCGGCACGGCTGCGACCGAGGCGGACGAGTTCCAGCAGATCTACAATCTCGAAGTGGTGGAGATTCCCACCAACGTGCCTGTGGCCCGCGTCGACGATGATGATGAGGTCTATCGCACCGAGAACGAGAAGATCGCGGCGATCATCACCGAGATCGGCAAGGCCAGCGATCGCATGCAGCCCGTGCTGGTCGGCACGGCCTCCATCGAGAAATCGGAGCTGTTCGCCGAGCGCCTGCGGGATGCGGGCTTCATCCAGATCGACTTCGAGAAGCCCGACGCGCTGGACAAGCTTTACGCCGCCGCCCGTTCCGGCAAGAGCGCCCGGCAATTCGCGGTGCTAAACGCCCGCTTCCACGAGCAGGAAGCGCTGGTGGTGGCGGAAGCCGGCGTGCCAGGCGCCATCACCATCGCCACCAACATGGCGGGCCGCGGCACCGACATCAAGCTTGGCGGCAACGTCGATGCGCGCATCAAGTACGAGGCCGACATCATCGCGGACGAGGCGGCGCGGGCCGCCAAGGTCGAGGAGATCAGGACCGAGGTCGAGCGTTTCCGCAACATCGTGCTGAACGCGGGCGAAACGGTTGTGGGCGAAGGCAAGAAGGCCAGCAACAAGGTCTATCCCGGCGGTCTCTACATCGTCGGCACGGAGCGGCATGAAAGCCGCCGCATCGACAACCAGCTGCGCGGCCGATCAGGCCGGCAGGGCGACCCTGGCCTGTCGCGCTTCTACCTGTGCCTGGAGGACGATCTGCTGCGGATTTTCGGCCCCGACACACTGTTTTCGCGGATGATGAATTCCAACCTCGCCGACGGTGAAGCAATTGGCTCGAAGTGGTTGTCAAAAGCTATTGAAACTGCACAGAAAAAGGTTGAAGCTCGCAACTACGATATTCGCAAGCAGGTCGTCGAATAC